>JALSSO010000080.1 GCA_026984215.1 Gammaproteobacteria bacterium
GGAATTTCCGCTGACGGTCAAGGAATACGCCACCGAAGCGGACCCCAAGACCGGCACCTACCGCTACGTCACCGTGCTCGCGGCCCCCACGGGCGCCAACATTCTGCCCGGCATGACCGCCACGGTCGTGGCCCGGCAGACGGACCCGGCGCGTACCGGACACGCGCCCTTCGTGGTGCCAATTCCCGCCGTGTTCGCCGAGGCGGACTTCGAACCCCGCGTGTGGGTGGTGGATGCGGCTCGGCGGGTGCACGCGCGGCCGGTGCGCCTGGGGCGCCTCACCGGCGAGGCCGACATCGAGATCGCCGCGGGCCTCGAACCCGGAGAGACGATCGCGGTGGAGGCGGCCTACCGGCTGCGCGAGGGCATGGAGATCGTCCCCGTGGAACCGGAGGCCGAAGATGCGTCCTGAACGCCGCGCCGCGCTGCTGGCACTGGCCACCATGCTGTATCTCGCGGGCTGCGGTGGGGATTCCGAGCCGGCCGCCACTGCGCCGCCGCTCGTGCGCCCCGTCAAGTCCATGCGCCTGCCCGAGCGGGCCGGCACGACGCGCACGTTCCCCGGGACGGTGCGGGCGACGCACCGCGTGGACCTGGCCTTCAACGTGCCGGGCAAGTTGATCGCGCTGCCGGTCCGGGAGGGCGAGCACGTCGCCGAGGGCCAAGTGCTGGCCCGGCTGGATCCCAAGGACTATGAGGCGGCCGTGCAGGCGGCCCGCGCCGAATACGACAAGGCGCTGGCCGACTTCCAGCGCGCCAGGGAACTCATCGCCAAGGACTACGTCTCGCAGGCCGACTACGACCAGGCCGTGGCGCAGAAAGAAGTGGCGGCCTCCCGGTTGGATCGGGCGAACAAGGCCCTGGAGGAGGCCACCCTGCGCGCCCCGTTCGAAGGCGTGGTGGCTCAGCGTTACGTGGAGAACTTCACCGACGTGCGCGCCCGGCAACCCATCCTGAGCCTGCAGGACACACGCGACCTGGAGATCGTCGTGGACGTGCCCGAAGACGTCGTGGCCCTGTACCGGGCCGCGCTGCCGCTGACGCTCACGGCGCGGTTCAGCGCGCTGCCGGGGCGGGAGGTCCCGGTCACCCTTCGGGAGTTCGCCGCGCAGGCCGATCCCATCACCCGCACCTACCGGGTGGTGTTCGCCCTGCCCGAGGTCGAGGATGCGAATCTCCTGCCCGGCATGACCGCCGAGGTCACCCTGCGACTCGACCAGGCCGAAGCTGGAAGTCCCGTGTTCATCCTGCCGGCCTCGGCCCTGCTCGAAGCCGATGGCAAGGCCTGGGTATGGGTCATCGATCCCGAGACACATGAGGTGCACCGCCGGCCGGTGGAGATCGAACGACCGCTGCCGGACCGAGTGGTCGTGCGCAGGGGGTTGCGTCCCGGTGAGCACATCGCCACCGCCGGGGCGCACACCCTCGAGGAGGGCCGGGTGGTCCGGCCCGTCACGGAGATCCGCTACTGATGAATCTCGCCGAGTGGAGCATCCGGCACAGCGTCATCACCTGGGTGATGACCGCCCTGGTGGCGGTGGCGGGTGTGTTCGCTTTTCAAGGGCTGCCCCGGCTGGAGGATCCCGAGTTCACCATCAAGGAGGCGGTGATCTACACGCCCTATCCGGGGGCCTCGGCCGCGCAGGTCGAGGAAGAAGTCACCAATGTGATCGAGAAGGCGGTTCAGGAGCTCGGGCCGCTGGACTACGTGGAATCGCGTTCCTCGCGCGATCTGTCCATCGTCCACGTTTACCTCAAGCGCGACGTGGATGCCTCGCGCCTGCCGCAGATCTGGGACGAACTGCGCCGCAAGGTCAACGACCACCAGCGTGAGCTGCCACCGGGCGCCGGCCCCTCCCTGGTCAACGACGACTTCGGCGACACCTATGGCGTGTACTTCGCCCTGACCAGCGACGGCTACACGGACCGGGAGCTGTACGAGGTGGCCAAGTTCCTGCAGCGTGAGCTGCTCACGGTCCAGGACGTCAAGCGGATCGTCCTCTACGGCCAACGGCCGCAGGCCATCTACGTCCAGATGCGCCGCGAGAAGATGGCCCAGCTCGGGATCTCGCCACAGCAGATCTACGCCGCCCTCAAGGCCAAGAATGTCGTCGCCCCCGCGGGCCATCTCACGGTGGCCGGCGAGCGCATCCCCCTCGACCCAACCGGCGCGTTCACCTCCGAGCGGGAGTTCGGCGATCTGCTGATCCGGGGTCAAGGCACGGGCGACGACCGCCTGGTGTATCTGCGCGACGTGGCCGACATCGTGCGCGACTACCAAAGCCCCCCCAAGAATCTGCTGCGCTACGACGGGCGGCCGGCCATCGGCATGGGCATCTCCACCGTCTCGGGGGGCAACGTGGTGGTGATGGGCGAGGCGCTCGAACGACGCGTCCGGGAGCTCGAGGCGCAGATTCCCATCGGCATCGAAGCGCACATCATCTCGCTGCAGTCCGAAGCGGTGACCCAGGCCATTAACGGTTTCCTGGTCAACCTCGTCGAGGCCATCGCCATCGTCATCGTGGTCCTGCTGATCTTCATGGGGCTGCGCAGCGGGCTCATCATCGGCGCCGTCCTGGCGGTGACCGTCTCCGGCACCTTCATCTTCATGGCCCTGTATGGCATCACCCTGGAGCGTATTTCCCTGGGCGCCCTGGTCATCGCCCTGGGCATGCTGGTGGACAACGCCATCGTGGTCACCGACGGGATGCGCGTACGCATGGAACGGGGCATGGAGGCGCTGCGCGCGGCCAGCGAGGTGGTGGGGCAGACCGCGCTCCCGCTGCTGGGAGCCACGGTGGTGGCGGTCACGGCGTTCGCCGCCATCGGCACCTCCAAGGACAGCACCGGTGAATACACGCGCAGCCTGTTCACCGTGATCCTGATCTCGTTGCTGCTGTCCTGGGTGACGGCGGTCACCAGCACTCCGCTGCTGTGCAAGACCTTCCTCAAGGTGAAACCACCTCGAGGGGACGAGGACGGCCGGGATCCGTACGACCGCGGATTGTACCGGGTCTACAAGGCCGTGCTGGGGGCCTGCGTGAACTTCCGCTGGGTGACGGTGGGCGTGGCCCTGGCACTGTTCGTGGTGGCCCTGGTGGGCTTCGGCCAAGTCAAGCAGAGCTTCTTCCCCGAATCCACGCGCCCCCAGTTCTACGTGGATTTCTGGTTCCCGGAAGGCACCGACATCGAAGCCACTCAGCGGAAGATGGAGCGCGTCGAAACCTTTCTCCAACGCCAGCCGCAGATCCAGGGGCTGGCGACCCAGATCGGCGGCGGCTCTCCACGTTTCCTGCTCACCTACCCACCCGAACTGCCGAACCCCAATTTCGCCCGCGTCATCGCCGACGTGGCCGACTATCACATCATCCCGGCCTACACCAAACGCCTGCAGGCCAAACTGGAGGATTTGCTGCCCGAGGCCATCGTCAACGTGCGCATGTTCGTCAACGGCCCGGCCTCGGGCGGCAAGATCCAGTTGCGCATCCAGGGGCCGGATCCCGTCGAGCTGCGCCGGTTGGCCGAAAAGGCCGAGGCCGTGATCCACGCCGAACCGCTGGCCAAGGCCGTGCGCAGCGAATGGGGCAATCCCGTGCTGGTGGTACGTCCCGAGCTGGCCGAGACACAGGCCCGCCGCGCCGGACTGGACCGCCCCGAATTGGCCGCGGCGCTGCAAGCGGCGGTCGAAGGCCGCCGGGTGGGCGTCTACCGCGAGCGGGACGAGCTCCTGCCCATCATCGCCCGCGCCCCGCAAGCCGAGCGCATCGACCTGGACAACCTGGGCGGCATCCAGATCTGGAGCCCGGCGGCCCAGCGCATGATCCCGGCCGATCAGGTGGTGCAAGGCTTCGGGGCCGCTTTCGAAAACCCCATGATCTGGCGACGCAACCGGGTGAAGATGATCAGGATCCACGTCGATCCGCGCCAAGGCCTACCGAGCGAGCTGTTCGCGCGCATCAAGCCGCGGGTCGAACAGCGCTTGGGCGTGGACCTGGCGCAATACCTGGGCCACCCGGTGCCCGAATCCGAATGGAACGCCGAGACCCTGCCGATCAAGGTCAACGACGCCATTCCCCTGAAGGGGCGGCCGGGCTACTTCATCTCCTGGGGCGGCGAGGCCGAGGACTCCCAGAAGGCGAAGGATGCGCTCAACAAGACCATGCCCCTGTTCTTCGGTCTCATGGTGCTGATCGTTCTGTTCCTGTTCAACTCCATCCGCAAGACACTCATCATCTGGCTCACCGTACCCCTGGCGCTCATCGGAGTGAGCGCCGGCCTGCTGCTTTTCGATCAACCCTTCGGTTTCATGGCCCTGCTCGGCCTGATGAGCCTGTCGGGCATGCTCATCAAGAACGCCATCGTGCTCATCGATGAGATCGACACGCAGATCGAGGCGGGCAAGCCCTCCTTCCAGGCCGTGCTCGACTCGGGCGTCAGCCGTCTCATCCCGGTCACCATGGCGGCCGGCACCACCATCCTGGGCATGATGCCGCTGCTCACGGATGCCTTCTTCGTCTCCATGGCCGTGACCATCATGTTCGGCCTGGGCTTTGCCACCTTCCTCACCCTGCTGGTGGTGCCCACCTTGTACGCCATCTTCTTCCAGGTGCGCCGGGACGATCCGGGACATCGGAGGCGGGCGGCGTAACCGGCCGCTCACCCGCCGTTCCAGCCGAGCCGCCGCGAGATCTCCTCGGCGGCCGCGCGCACGAGCGGGATCCACTCGGCCCGGCGCCGCTCGATGGGCGCCGAGACGGACAGGCCGGCCACCACGTTTCCTCCGGCGTCCCGCACGAGCGCACCGATACACCCCACGCCCAGTTCGGCTTCTTCGTCGTCCAGAGCGTAACCCCGCTCGGCGGCCGCCCGCGCCTCCGTCACGAGGGCCTCCGGATCGGTGAGGGTATGCTCCGTGAAGGCGGGCAGACCGGTCCGCTCGGCGTAGGCGGCGATCGCCTCCTCCCCCTCTTCGGCCAGCATCATCTTGCCCACCGCGGTCACGTGCAGCGGCGCGCGGCTGCCGATCACCTGTTCGACCCGCATCATGCGGTTGGCAATGGCCCGCTCCACGTAGACCACCTCATCGCCCTCGCGCACGGTGAGATTCACCGTCTCCCCGATACGGTCCCGCAGCCGTTCCATCACCTCCTGGGCCTCGCGGCGCACGTCCAGCCGCGCATTCACCCGGCAGCCCAACCGGGCCAGCTTGCGCCCCAGGCGGTAGTCTCCGGCCTCGGTGCGTTCCACGAACCCCTGCTCCGCCAGCGAGGCGAGGATCCGATGTGCGGTCGAGGGATGCAGGCCCGTGTCGGCGGACAGAAATTTGAGACTGGCCGAATCCGGGTAGGCCGCCAGCGCGTCCAGTAACCGTGCCATGCGCTCGATCACCTGGATCGAGGCGGTGCCTTTTGGATTTTTCATATCGTGAGAACGATTTTGTTTCGTGGGATTCAGGGCATGACGGTATGATCTTATCACATCGTGATTCTATTTTTCACAATATGAAAATACCGAGGTGACCAGCCATGTCCGCCACAGCCCCAGCCCTGTCCACTCAAGCGTCCCCCGCCTTCTGCCACGGCATCCGCTACTTCTCCGACGACTGGCCGGACTTCGACCGCCTCGGCGCCGAACCCGTGATTCCGGAGGGCGGTGAGGCCATCGCCGACCCCGCAGATCCGGCCGCCGTCTATCAGACCCTGATGGGTGCCGATGCCCTGCGCTATCTCACCCTGCAGCTCACGGGCTCGAAGGGCTCGGGACACCCCGGGGGCTTCGCCTCAAGCGCCGAAGCGCATGCGGCCCTGCTCATGCTCGGTCACACCCACATCGTCACCGAAGTGGGGCATCACGCCCCGGGCTTCTACAGCGCCATGTTCCTGGACGGGTCGCTGGAGTCCATGGGCATCCACGACGTGGAGCAGCTGCAGGCGCGGTTCCGCGAACGCGAAGGTCTGCTCGGGCACCTCTCGGGCGCGATACCCGGTCTCCTGGCGCCGGCCGGGCCGCTGGGTCAAGGCCAGCATTTCGCCATGGCCGGGGCGCTGCTGCACCGGGACAAGCTCTTTCCCGTGACCATCGGCGACGGCGGCATGGGCGAGCCCTACGTGCTCAATGCGATGATGCATTTCCACACCGCGTATCCCGAGGTCACCAACTTCCTGCCGGTGCTCGTCTGGAACGGCTACAGCCAGGAGCACCATTCCATGGTCTCGCGCCTGTCCAACGAGGAAATGGTGGCCTATTGGAAGGGGCACGGCTTCGAGGAAGTGATCCTGGTCGATGCCAAAGCGTTCGACGACAGCGGCCAGGAAGGCGCCTACGTGGACAGCACCCGCTTTTCCTTCGACCGGCGCCTGGCCTTCACCGCGGCCGTGCTCCAGGGACTGGGCCGTGCGGCGGCATCCGCCCGAGGCGGCCGGCTCACCGCCTTCATTCTCAAGCAACTCAAGGGTGCCGGCGTCCACACCGTGGGGGCCAAGTCCCACAACCTCTATCCGGCCGACACCCTGGACCAACCCCACATCATCGAGGGGCTGCGTCGCCGCGCCCTGTCGCCGCGGGCCTGGGCCGTGGTGCGCGAGAACTTCCGACGCGCCGGAGGCGGTCCGGCGGCGGAAACGGTGGTCACCGAATTCGAACTGGAGCTGCCCGACCTAGGTGAACTGCCTTGCCAGGACTTTCCGGTGGGCGGGACCGCCGTGCCCTCCACCGCCATGGGCGCCTTGGTGGCGGCCGTCGGCCGGCGGGACCCGCGCTTCGTGGTCACCAACGCCGACGGCAACGAGGCCTCGGGCATGAAGAACATCAACGAGGCGCTCAAGATCCGCCACCCCACGGTGGATCCGCTCTACCATCAGGCGCCCTCGGGACAGGTGTACGAGCCACTCAACGAGGACGCCTGCGCCGGGTTGGCGGCGGGACTCGCCCTGTTCGGCTCGCGCTCCCTGTGGCTTTCCTACGAGAGCTTCGCCATCAACGGCTGGCCCATCGTGCAGACCGTCACTCAGGCCATGGCCGAGCTGCGCCGCCGCACCCCCTCGGTGGTGTGCATGTTCACCGCCGGGGCCCTGGAGCAGGGCCGCAATGGCTGGACCCATCAGCGCCCGGAGATCGAGAACTACTTCGCGGCCATGATGCGCAACGGCAACGTCTATCCCCTGTTCCCCTGCGACGCCAACGGGATCCAGGCCGCCTATGAATACGCGCTGGACTCCAGCAACAAGGGCATGGTGATCATCGCCTCCAAGAGCCCGCTCCCAGTGTATTTGGACCTGGCCGCCTCGCGGCGGGCGGTGCGCCACGGGGCCGCCGTGCTCCACGAAGGCGGGGCGGGCAGCCGCGGCACCGTCGTGCTGGCGGCGGCCGGTGACATGGTCTTCCTGCCCGTGTTCGAGGCCAAGGATCGGCTGGAACGAGCCGGCTGGCGGGTGCGCATCGTGGCCGTGGTCAACCCGCGTCGGCTGTACCGGCCGGGCGACCTCGCCTGGGATACCGTCTCTCAGCCCGATGGCGACTTCATGGGCGACGAGGACTTCCACGCACTGTTCGACGGCGACGTCCTCGTGGGCGTCAGCGGGGGTCCGAGCGGTTGCCTGGAGCCTGTCTTCCTGCGCTCGCGCGCCCCGCGCCGGGAGGCGGTCGTGTGGAAGCGCGGCGAAACCACCGCCACGCCGCAGGAGATCATGGCCTTCAACGGCATCACCGCCGAGGCCATCGCCGCCGCCGCACAGGACTGAGTCCATGCCCAGGACGCGCATCGTGGTGCTGGACGACGATCCCACCGGATCGCAGACCGTCCACTCTTGTCTGCTACTCACGCGCTGGGATGTGGAGACGCTGGAAACGGCGCTCCTGGACGAGGCACCCCTGTTCTTCGTGCTCACCAACACCCGGAGCATGGATCCCGACCGCGCCGCACAGGTCACGCGCACCGTCTGCCGCAACCTCAAGACCGCGCTGGAGCGGCTGGAAAGCCGCGGCGAGGCGATCCACCCGATCCTGGTGAGCCGCTCGGACTCCACCCTGCGCGGGCACTATCCGGTGGAGACGGACGTGATCGCGGCCGAACTCGGCCCCTTCGACGCCCACTTCCTCGTTCCCGCCTTCATCGAGGGCGGGCGTCTCACCCGCGACGGCACCCATTACCTGCTGGTCGACGGCCAACCCGTGCCGGTGCACGAAACCGAATTCGCCCGCGACTCCGTGTTCGGCTTCCGCACCGCCCACCTGCCGGACTACGTGGAGGAGAAGACCGCCGGGCGGATCCGGGCGGACGAGGTCGAGCACTTCACCCTCGAAGACGTGCGCGGCGACCTGCACGGGCGGCTCGCGCGGCTTCGGGACAATGCCTGTTGTGTCGTGGATGCGGAGACCCAGTCCGACCTGGACCGCTTCGCCCGGCAGGTGACCGAGGCCGCGGCCCGGGGCAAGCGCTTCCTGTTTCGCAGTGCGGCGAGCCTGCTCACCAGCCTGGCCGGCCTGCCCCCACAGCCGGTGCCCGCCGGGGCCATGGCGCGTTACGTGCGCGGCGGCCGTCCTGGCGCGGTGATCGTGGGCTCACACGTTCGCAAGACCACCGAGCAGCTCGAAGCCTTGCTGCAACGCCCCGACGTGGTGCCCGTGGAGGTGGACGTGGAACGTATCGGCACCGGTGAGGCCGCCCTGCGCGAGGAGGTTTGCCGGCGGGTGAGGCAGGCCCACGCGGCGGGCCGGCACGTGGCCGTGTACACCTCGCGCATGGAGAAACGCTTCCCGGACCAGGCCCGGCGGCTGGCCTTCGGCGAACGGGTCTCGGCGCTGCTCATGGACGTGGTGCGCGGCCTGCCCGAAACGCTCGGCTTCCTGATCGCCAAGGGCGGCATCACGTCCAACGACGTGTTGAGCCGGGGGCTGGCCCTGCGCACCGCACGCGTGCTGGGACAGATCCTGCCGGGCTGCTCGGTGGTCCGCTGTCCCGCCGACCACCCGCGCTTTCCGGACCTACCCGTCGTCGTCTTCCCCGGCAACGTGGGCGACCGGCACGCCCTGCATACCGTGCTGGATCGACTCTGCGGGACCCCGGCGCCGGCGGAGAACCCGACCTGACCAGCCGCATCACCCGCGCTTCGAGCCCCCGAGGCGCGGGGCAGCCGTCTCCACATTCCCCATCCGGGGCATGGACGCGGGGCGGGCGCACGGATAGCATGCTTGGTTTGACTCACGCCCCGATTTGGTGAGGCGGGCAGGGTGCCCTGCGTGCTCGGCAGGTCTCGGGCCCCAGGATCCGGAGGTGATTCCCATGAAGGACGAGTTCGAACAGATCCGCGACGAGATCCCCTATTCGAGCCCAGTCAAGCCGGTCCAGCTCAATCTCGACAGTGTGTTCCAGTTCGACTGTCATCCCGGCGTGAGCTGTTTCAACGAGTGCTGCAGGAGCATCGACATCCAGCTTACGCCCTATGACATCGTGCGCCTCAAGCGCCATTTCGACATGGACGCCCGGGATTTCGTGGCCCGCTACACGGTGCCCTTCGAGATGGACCACCACGGCATGCCGGGGCTGAAGCTGGCCACCAAGCCCGGCACCACCGAGTGTGTGTTTCTCGGCGAGGAAGGCTGCACGGTGTACGCCGACCGGCCCAGTGCGTGCCGCTACTACGCCCTGGGCACGATGGGCGTGCGCAAGGTGGGCGAGGCCAAGGTGGAGGACATCTACTTCGTGGTCCAGGAGCCGCACTGCAAGGGCCACGAGGAGCCGGTCCGGCGCACCGTGGCCGAGTACCGCCGCGACCAGGGCGTGGATCTCTACGACGAGATGAACCGCCAATGGCGCGACATCGTCATCAAGAAGCGCACCAGCGGCCCCACCATCGGCGCGCCCTCGCAGCGCAGCATGCAGCTGTTCGACATGTGCAGCTACGACATGGACAGCTTCCGCGAATTCATCCAGTCGGACGGATTCCGCTCGGTCTTCGATCTGAGCGATGCGGAGATCCAGGCGCTGGTCGAGGACGAGGACGCCCTGCTCCAGTTCGCCTTCCGCTTCCTCAAGCAGGTGCTGTTCGGCGAATTCAGCATCCCCCGTCGCGAGGCGGGCGTCCAGGCCCGCATCCAGGCCCGCAAGACGATCTGGAATCAGCGCAAGGAAGAGATGCGCCGGCGCTACCGCGAGGAAATGGAGCGGCTCCAGTATGAGGACGAGCAGCAGTTCTCGGCCGAGAAACGGTCCACCGAACAACCCCAGGCACAACGCAAGGCGTAGGCGCTGCCTGCGCGTCGGCATCCTCTCCGACACCCACGGCTGGGTCGATCCCCGCATCGCCCGCCGGGCCCGCCGCCTCGACTGGATCGTCCATGCCGGCGACCTCTGCTCCCGGGCCGGGCTGGCGGGGCTCCGCCCGCGGTTGGGCCTGCTGGCCGTGGCCGGCAACAACGACCGGCCACAGTCCTGGCCGGCCGCCGAACGCGCCTTCTGCCGCAGCCTGCCCCGCGTCGCCCACCTCGCGCTGCCCGGCGGCGTGCTGGCCGTGGAACACGGCCACCGCCACGGCTGGACCCGCCCGAGCCACCACCGGCTGCGCCGCGCACATCCCAACGCCCGGCTCGTCGTCTACGGTCACACGCACCGGCGCGCCCTCGATACCCGACTGCGGCCCTGGGTCGTCAACCCCGGCGCCGCCGGACGCACCCGGACCCACGGCGGCCCTTCCATGGCCATCCTCCTGGCCTGCCCCAGACGCTGGTGGGTGCGCTTCTTCCGGCCCTAGACGGCCGGCGGCGCGGCGGCCGGAGCCCCCCCGCCACGCGAGAGGTGCCGCCGGAGGAATTCGTCCAGCTCGCGGTAGACCTGCCGCGATTCGGGTGTGTTCCGCAGCCCCATGTAGTCGCCATGGGAGAGCCCCTCATAGACGTTGAGCTCGGCCTCCACGCCCGCTTCGCGCAGACGCCGGTGCACCCGGACGGTGAGGCTGAGGAACAGGTCGCGCGTGCCGGTGACCAGCGTGGTGGGGGGAAAGCCCGTGAAATCCCCGTATACCGGCGAGATCAGAACGTCTTTCAGGTCACGCCCCCCGGCGTATAGCCGCGCGGCGGCGCCCAGCGCCCCGTCGTAGGTCACCAGTAGGCGGTCCACGCCTTCGTTGATCCAATAGCTGTCGCCGGTCTTGCTGAGATCCGACCACGGCGTACCGAGATAGAGCGCGCCCGGCAACGGCAAAGCAAGCGCCTTGAGCCGGTGCACCAAGGCCAGGGCGAGCCCTCCGCCCGCCGAGGAGCCTCCCAGGGCCATCGACTCCGGGGCGTGATCCTCGATCGCCCCCCGCCAGGCCGCCAACGCATCGTCCAGGGCCGCCGGGAAGGGATGGGTCGGCGGCATACGATAGTCCACAGAGAGCACTGGAATGCCCACACGCGCCGCGATCAGCACCGGTTCGGCCTGGCCCGCCAGCCCCGCGTTGAACACATAGGCCCCGCCATGCAGATACATCATCGCCCGGCCGCGGTACGCCGCCGGCTCGGGCGGCCGCACCCAGTAGGCTCGCACGCCCCCAACCCACGTGGGCTCGATGCGCACCGACAGGCGGCGGGCAAGGCGCTGCACCGCGCGGGCCGCTGCGGCGTCTCGTTCCCGCGCCAACCGGACCCAAGCCTGCGCATCGGCCGGCACCGATCCGCGTGCAGCCGCCACGTCCGGGACGGGGCCTGCGGCCAGCGCCTCGCGCAGGGCTGCGCTCGCCGCCGCCGGCAGGGGCAGCTCGCGGGCGGGTATCCGCCAGCCGCGGCTTCCGGCCCAAACCCCGGCCACGCCCAGGGCCAGGCCCAGGACCCAGAGCAATCTCCATCGGTGGTGAGTCTG
>JALSSO010000081.1 GCA_026984215.1 Gammaproteobacteria bacterium
CAGAGGTGTTGAGGGAATGCCCACGGTCCGCGCCACCCGGCGGGCCCGGACCACCCTCTGCCCCTCTGTCCGCTGACCTGAGAGATTGGCCCGCTGATGCGGACTTGCCCCCTTCGGTGGGCCGGTCGCCCGGCCGCTCTCCAGAGATGCGGCGGCAGGCCGCAGCCTGCACGCCCCACGGGTCCTTTTGCCTGAGCGTTTCCGGGCAGGACGTTGCGCCTTCGGCGCCCCGACACGGGAGGCAGTGAGACCCGCAGCCCGGATCCCGCCCGGCCTCCCCGTGCAGGGCCTCTCCCCGCAGGGTATCCGCATGTGCCGCGTACTATACCCAGCCCCCGGTGATGCGTCACCTCCAGGCCGTTTTGGGCTTCGTGCGTGCTCGTGCAGGTCAAAGCGGCACTCGCAAAGCGCTTTGGCAAATGATAGATTCGCGCCAGTCAAGACGATTTCTCAATCGAGGGCATCCCGCCCCGGAGGAATCCGGCTCATGTCAGCCTTCGCGGCGGCCGCGGCAGCCGTAACCTGCAGGCCAGACGAACCATTCATGACCGTTCGATTCACGCTCTGCATCCTCTCGCTCACGGTTCTGGCCGGCTGCTCCATGCAGCGCCTGGCCGTGCGCGGTGCGCTCCCCCTGATGCAGGGCGGCATCGAGGCCATGAACCGCGAGACGGACGTGGAGCTGGCCAAGGCCGCCATGCCGGCCAGCCTCAAGATGGTCGAGGGCATGGTGTACGCCGACCCGGACAATGCCCGGCTCCGGCTCTATGCCGCCGAAGGCTTCCACGGCTATGCCTTCGCCTTCGTGGAACCCGAGGATGCAAAACGCGCCGCGGGGCTCTATACGCGCTGCCGGGATCACGCCCGCGCGGCGCTCCAGCCCACGGCCCTGCGCGAGGGGCTCGACACGCTGCCCCTCGACGAGCTGCGCGAGCGGGTGGCGCATACCGGTCCCGAGGCGGTGCCTGCCCTGTTCTGGACTGCCTCGTGCTGGGCCAAGTGGGCGCAGATGAACCTGGAGGACGTCACCGTCCTGCCCCAGGTGGAACGGGCCGCGGTGCTCATGCGCCGGGTACTGGAGCTGGACGAAGGTTATTACTACGCCGGCCCTCACCTGTTCTTCGCGGTGCTCTACGCCGTGCGGGGTCCCGTGCTGGGCGGCGATTTCACCCAGTCCGAGAAACATTTCGCTCGGGCCCGTGAGCTCACGGGGGGCAAGGTGCTGATGGTGGACGTGCTCCAGGCCGAGTTCCTGGACCGCCAGCGCCTGGACCGGGCGGCCTTCCACGCCCGGTTGGTGCGCGTGATCGAGGCCCCGGACGACCTGCTGCCCGAGGCCACGTTCATCAATCGGGTGGCGAAGATGCAGGCGCGCCGCTTGCTGGCCAGGGAGGACGAATGGTTCTGAACCCGCCGACCCGTCGGATACCGCCGCGAGGGGCCGTTGGGTTCGGCCTCGGGGTGCTGGCGCTGGTCCTCTTGATCCTTGGGGCGACGCCCGCCCAGGCCGCCTCGCATCATCTACTGAAATTCGCCACCCTCATCCCCAAGGGCACCGGCCCCATGAAGGTGCTCGAACAATGGGGCCGCACCGTGGAACAACGCAGTGGGGGGCGCCTCAAGATCCGCTTCTATCCCGGGGGCATCCAGGGCGATGAGCCGCAGGTGCTGAAAAAGATCCGTTTCGGCCAGCTCCAGGGAGGCACCTTCACCGGCTACGGCATCGGGCGCATCTACTCGCCGGCACGCATCCTCGAGTTTCCGTTCCTGTTCGACAGCTATGCCGAGATCGATGCGGTGCGCGACCGGCTCATGCCGGAGTTCGAGGCGGGCTTCCGGAAGAAGGGTTACGAACTGCTGGGCTGGGCGGAGTTGGGTTTCATTCATTTCTTCTCCCGCAAACCCATCGACTCCCTGGAAGACCTGCGCCGCCAGCGGGTCTGGATCTGGGAGGGCGACCGCCTGAGCGAGGTCTGGTTCCGCGTGGCCCACATCTCGCCCATCCCGCTTTCCATCGCCGACGTCTACACCAGCCTGTCCACGGGGCTGATCGACACGGTCTACGCCACGCCGCTGGCCGCCGCCGCCCTGCAGTGGGCGAGCAAGGCGCCCTACATGACCAACGTCCCCATGGCCGACGGCATCGGCGCGGTGGTGGTTTCGGAACGATTCTTCCGCCGCCTGCCCGAGGACCTGCAACGGCTCCTGCGCGAGACCGGCGCCCGGGTGGGACGAGAGCTCACTCGCATCTCGCGGGAGGACAACGAAAAGATCCTGCGGGTGCTGGAGAAGAACGGACTGAAGCGGACGATGGACCTGGAAGATCTGGATCCCGCGGAGATCCGGCGCCTGAGTGATCGGGCCGCCCGGGAGCTCGCGGCCGAGGGCTACATCCCTGGGCCGCTGTTCGAGCGCACACGCACCCTGCTCACCCGGCTGCGTAGCGAGACCGCAGCCGCGCACACGACGCCCTGATCCCCGGCCCATGCTCGCGCGGCTGCAGGCCGGGTTGGTTCGGATGGAAACCTGGGTCGCGGGCCTCGCCCTGGTCTTGCTCATCGGACTCACGCTGCTGCAGATCATCGCCCGCAACTTCTTCGAGACCGGTTTCCCCGCCCTGGAAAGTCTGGCTCGCGTGCTGCTCCTGTACGTGACCTTTCTCGGCGCGGCCATCGCCATCTCCGCCGATCATCACATCAAGGTGGACCTCGTCGCCCACTGGCTGCCCTGCGCATGGCGGGCCCGGCTGCACCGGCCGCTGCACGCCATCGGGGCGCTGACCAGCGCGGCCCTGTGCTGGGCGGCGGCTCGGTATTGGGTGGACGAGTGGACGTTCGCCGCGCCGTCGGAACGCTGGCTGGCGCTGGCCGGGCTGATCCTGCCGGTGGGTTTCGGTCTGCTCGCGACCCATTTCACGTTGTGCGTGCTGCAGGGACCGGCGGGACGGCGTCCGGTCCTCTGAACCCCCGTGGCCTGGATCGCCGTCCCTCTACTCGTGATCCTGGCCGCCCTCGGCCTGCCCCTGTTCGTGGTGCTGGGTGCGGCGGGACTGATCGCATCCTGGCGGGTGGAGCTGGATCCGGCGATCCTGATCGTGGAACTGGACCGGATCGCCTCATCGCCCAACCTGATCGCCATTCCGCTGTTCACCTTCGCGGGGGTCGTGTTGGCGCGTGGTGGATCGGCCCAGCGCCTCATCCGTTTTTTCGATACCGCCATGGGCTGGCTACCCGGCGGGCTGTGCACGGTCACCCTCACCGTATGCGCCTTCTTCACCGCCTTTTCCGGTGCCTCCGGGGTCACCATCCTGGCATTGGGCGGCATGCTCTGTCCCATGCTGAGCCAGGCCGGCTACCGGGAACGGTTCGTCTGCGGTTTGCTCACCTCCTCGGGTTCGCTCGGCATCCTGTTCCCCCCGAGTCTGGCGGTCCTGGTCTACGGGATCGTGGCCGGCGTGAGCATCGATCAGCTCTATCTGGCCGGCATCGTCCCGGGCATGGTCCTGCTGCTCATGCTGATCGGCTTCAGCTCCAATGCCGGGCTGCGCATCCACGCCACCCACCCGGCGTTCGACTGGCGTGCCATCGCGCAGGCCACGCGACTGGCCCTGTGGGATCTGCTGCTGCCTTTCGGCATCGCCCTGGGGATCTTCGGCGGCTTCGTGACGGTGGGCGAGGTGGCCGCTTGCACCGCGGCCTACGTGCTCATCCTGGAGACGGTGATCCACCGCTCCATCGATCTGCGCCGTCAGTTTCTGCCCCTCGTTCAGGAGGCCAGCCTGCTGGTGGGCAGTCTACTGATCATTCTGGGCGCGGCCATCGGGCTGACGAACCTGCTCATCGACGCCGAAGTGCCCACGAGGCTCCTGGGTTGGGTGGAGGGTCACGTGCACAGTCCACTGCACTTCCTGCTCCTGCTCAACGCCTTTCTCATCCTGGTGGGGGCGGTCATGGACATCTTTTCGGCCCTCATGGTGGTGGTCCCCCTGCTGCTGCCCCTGGCCAAGCATTTCGGCATCGACCCGGTGCATCTGGGGATCATCATCCTGGCCAACCTGGAAATCGGCTACAACACCCCGCCGGTGGGCATCAACCTGTTCATCGCCAGCCAGCGATTCCAGAAACCGGTGCTGCATCTGTTTCTGTACTCGCTGCCCTTCGTGGCCATCATGTTCGTGTGGCTGGCGCTGGTGACCTATGTGCCGATGCTGTCGCTGTGGTGGCGATAACCCGAATCGGGTGCCGAGGCGCTCCCCGGAGAAGACATCGACTTGCGCCTCGGCGGGTCCGCAAGGATCCCGCCGTGCTCGAATACCCCATCCAGGGGGCCACGGTCACCCCGCCTTCCAGCAGGCCACCCGCCACCCCCGGCCCGCTTCGATCATGGCCGGCGCCTGGCGCGCGCATCGGGGCTCGCGCACCGGGCAGCGCGCGTAGAAGGGACAGCCGGCCGGCGGCTCGCCGAGCGATGCGGGGTCGCCGGTGGATTCCGGTAGGCGGCGACGGGTCGGATCGGGCACGGGAACGGCCTCCAAGAGCAGCCGCGTGTAGGGATGCAAGGGCTTGCGGAGCAGCGCCTCGGCGGGTCCCTCCTCCACCAGCCGGCCAAGGTACATGACCCCCACCCGGTCGGCCAGGTATTCCACCACGGCGAGGTCGTGGGTGATGAACAAGTAGGCCAGGCCGTGTTCGGCCTGCAGGTGCCTGAGCAGGTCCAGGATCTGGGCCTGCACGGAGACATCCAGCGCGCTGGTGGGCTCGTCGCAGACCAGCAGCTCGGGCTTCACGGCCAGCGCCCGGGCGATCCCGATGCGCTGGCGCTGGCCACCGGAGAACTCATGGGGATAGCGGTCCAAGGCTCGGGCTTCCAACCCCACCTGCTCCAACAGCTCGGCCAGTCGCGCCCGATCCGGCCGCTGGCCACGCAGGGCCTCGAGTCCCTCGGCCAGGATCTGGCTCACGCGCATGCGCGGGTTCAGCGAGGCATAAGGGTCCTGAAAGACCATCTGGACACGCTCGCGCAGGCGACGCAGCCCCCCGTCCTCCACGACCTCGCCATGCAAACGCACGCGCCCGCCGGTCGGGGGCACCAAGTGCAGAATGCCCTTGCCCAGCGTCGTCTTTCCGCAACCCGACTCTCCCACCAGCGCATAGGTGGTGGCCGCGGCGATCTGCAGACTCACCCCGTCCACGGCCCGCACGGCCCCCACCACGCGCCGGAACACGCCCTTGCGGATGGGAAAGTGCACCCGCAGGTCCTCCACCGCCAGCAGGGGAGTGTCTCCGCTTCCAACGGTCCGGGGCCGCGCATCGGCGGCCACCCGCGACGCACCCGACCAGGCAGGCAACTCTGCGATCCGGTGGCAGCGGACTCCGTGATCCGGGCCCACCCGAGTCCAGCCCGGAGACTCCCGAAGACATCGGTCGCGCACCCAGCGGCAGCGCGGCGCCCAGGGACAGCCCGCCTCGTCCGCCCCATGCCCGGTGCCGGCCGCCTCCGCCCCGCTGCCCAGAGGGGCGCCACGCCGCGCCAGGGAAGGCAGCACCTCGAACAACATGCGGCTGTAGGGATGGGCGGGATGGCGGTAGAACGCCGCCACCGGCGCCCGCTCCAGGATCTCCCCGCGATACATCACCACCACGTCGTGGGCCACCTGCGCCACCACGCCCAGATCGTGCGTGATGAGCAGGACCGAAAGCGCGCGCTCGGCCTGCAGCCGACCCAGCAGACGCAACACCTGGGCCTGGATGGTCACGTCCAGTGCCGTGGTGGGCTCGTCGGCGATGACCAGCTCTGGACCCGCGGCCAGGGCCATGGCGATGACCACCCGCTGCTTGAGCCCGCCGGAAAGCTGGTGCGGCCAGGCATCCAGCCGCTGGCCGGCATCCGGCATCCCCACCTCCTCCAGGAGGCGGCGGGCATGGGCGCGCGGATCGACGCGCAGACCGTGGGCGCGGGCCGCCTCGATGATCTGGTCTCCCACGGTCATCACTGGATCGAGGGCGGTCATGGGCTCCTGGAAGATCATGCCCACCCTTCCCCCGCGCACCACGCGCATGCGCCGCTCCTGCACGCGCAGGAGGTCCGTGCCGCCCAGCGCCACGCGACCTCGTTCCAGGCGCACCGCCGCGGGCAGCAGACGCATGATGGAGAGCGCCGTGAGCGACTTGCCGCTGCCCGATTCTCCAACCAGGGCCACGGTGCGAGCGCGCGGGACCTCGAAATCCACGCCGCGCAACACGCGCCGCCGGCCGACGCGCGCCGTGAGTCCCTCCACCCGCAACAAGGGCGGTCCCGTCACCAGGCGCCCCCACGGCGGCGCGGATCGAAGGCCGCCTGCACCGCATCGGAGAACAGATTGGCGCACAGCACGAGGAGAAACATGAACACCATCGCCGCCAGGAGGGTCCACCACACGGGCGGCTCGCGGGCCAGCTCCAGCCGGGCGCTGTTGATCATGTTGCCCCAGGAATAAGTGGTGGGATCCACGCCGATCTGGATATAGCTCAGCACGGCCTCGGCCAGCACCAGGGCGCTGAAGTCGAGCACCACCGAGATCACCACGATGTGCATCACATTGGGCAGGACGTGCCGGCGCAGGATGCGCGGCGCCGAAGCGCCCAGGGCCACCGCCGCCTCCACGTAGGCCAGCTCGCGCAGCTTGAGTGTCTCGGCCCGCAGCAAGCGGCACAGGCTGGTCCAGCTCGTGATGCCCAGGATCAGACACAGGAACAAGAGCCGCGCGTCGGCCCGCTCGGTGACGCTGGCGAAGGCCTCGGGATGGTTGGCCATGTAGACATCCATCATGAGCGCCGCGGCGGCGATGAGCAGCACCGCCGGCACCGAGCTCAGGGTGGTGTAGAGGTACTGGACCACGTCGTCCACCCAGCCCCGGAAGTAGCCCGCCGCCAAGCCCAGCACCACGGCGAAGGGCAGCATCACCAGGGTGGTGAGCGTGCCGATGAGCAGGCCGGTGCGAATGGACTTGATCGTCTGATAGAGCACGTCCTCACCCACCTTGTCGGTGCCGAAGACGTGGTAGTTGAGGCTGAGCGCGCCCAGCACCCCGACCGTCACGCAGACCAGGGCGCCGGTGATCAGCACCGTGCGCCACGGCATCACCGTCCGCCCCCGGGCCACGCGTCGCGCCACCTCGGCCAGGGGACGACCGGCGCTTCGCGCCCGCCACCCCAGTGCGCTCAGCGCCAGCGGCAGCCAGGCGGCCAGACCGAGCACCGTGCCCAAGGCCGCGCGCCGGGCGATGTCACCCCCTCGCTCACCCGGATCGGCGAGACCGCCTCCTCCGTGACGCAGCCGCGGGTAGACGCGCACCACCCGCCCGCCATCCAGCGCCACGGTCTCCTTCACGAACCCATGCGTGGCGAACGGGGCCGAGTAGGTCTTCTCCGTGCCATTGCGCAGGGGAGCCAGTAGGCGGTCCAGCACGCTCACCACCTCGCCCGAATAGGCCGCCCCCGAATCCCCTCCCGGCGCCCCGCTGCGCCAGTGCAGGGAATCCAGCACCGCCACCAGCACGAAGGCGGCCAACACCACCGCCGAGGCCGCCGCGGTGGGCCGCCGGAACACCGCCCGCCACGGCGTGCGCTGCACCGGGTCGCGCGCCACCCGCAGGCCGTAGACCAGCGCCAGCGCCAGCAGGCCGAAGAACAAGGCATCGGTGGGAAGCAGCACCCAGTCCATGCGGGCGCTACGCGGCGCGCGGCCCCATCATTCCGGCTCGGCGCCCCAACGTGGAACCAGATCGTTGTGGATGCCGAGCTGGTCCAGGATGCGCGCCACCACGAAATCCACCAGGTCCTGAACCCGCCGCGCCCCATGGTAGAAACCTGGACAGGCGGGCAGCACCACCACGCCGAGGCGCGCCAACTTGAGCATGTGTTCCAGGTGGATCGCCGAAAGCGGCGTCTCGCGCACGACGAGCACCAGCTTGCGCCCCTCCTTGATCACCACGTCGGCGGCCCGCTCCAGAAGCGACCGGCTCACCCCCGTGGCCACGGCCGCCAGCGTGCCCGTGGTGCAGGGGCAGATCACCATGGCATCCGGCGCCGCGGAGCCGCTGGCCGGCGGCGCCGTCCACTGCTGCGGACCGAAGACCTCGATCTGGCCCGGGCGCGCACCGAAATGCCCGGTGAGGCGGCGGGCCATCTCGGCGGGACGGCCCGGCAGCTCCAGCTCGGTCTCCATGGAAAGCACGATCTGGCCTGGCCGAGAGACCAACATCCACACCCGGGAGTCAGCCCGCAGCAAACACTCCAACAGCCGCAGGGCATAAGGCGCTCCCGAGGCACCGGTAACCGCCAGTGCGATGGTGCGTGGAAACCGCGCCATAGCCCCCATCCCCCAAGCCCATGTCCTCCAGGACGTATTCGCCCCAGTAGTGTAGCGCAGGGGGCGATGCGCGGGATGCAATCCATCCCATGCACCTGGACAGGCATCCTCCTGCGGGCCGTACGCGATCGACTGCCGTCGGGCACACCGGGACAAACGCCAGACCACCAACACGCCCGGTGGAATGTTCTCGTTACGGCCAAGCCACGGCCGCACCCCCCTGGAGGATCTTGAGAGACCCCCTCACCGCGCTTGGGGTCAAGCGCGAACTCGGTGTGAAAGACGAGCGCGGCACCCCCTCGTCGGGATCTGTCGGATCACTGCATCCCGGTCGGGCCGTGGCACGCTTTAGCGGCCCAGCCCGAGAATGGTTTGCGTGGCTCCCAGCGCGGGGGACTGAATGACGCTATACAGGGCCATGCCGTTGCCATCCCCCCCGGTCTCGAAATAATCCCCAACTCCGTCGTCCGGGGCCTGCCAATACACCGTGCCATTGGTGAAACCGGCGGGCAGCCCCAGAATACTTGCGGGAATCACGTTCAGGTGGGCGTTTTCCATTTCCACGAAGAACTGATCCACTTGCCCGTCGTAATTGGTGGCCACCGCATAGAGGAGCAGCCCTTGGATATCCTCGGCCGACCACAACATAAAGTACGTGGTATCCCCACCCCCGACGGAATACCGGAAAAAAAGCGTGGGAGAACCCACGCCGGGCGGATCGACGACCCCGCTGTGCAGCGTGGACAAGGCGTCAGGACTCATCAGATCGAGGCTTGAAATCCCGGGGGGCGTCCCTGCCAAGTCATTCATGTCGAACGGCCATGCGGGCAGAAACACTGCATCGTTCAACGCCGCCTCGGCATGAAAGGCTTCCACCGCCAGGCATGGAGGATCGGCGACGGTCAACGCACCATCGCGGTTCACGTCACCGGCCAAGATGAGTGTCCCGAACTCGCCGACATAGAACACGGAAGGCAAGGGCAACTCACTCGCCAAAATGAAGGGATAGGTCTGATGGGGTTGTACGGTGAAGCGCCCCCTTCCAGCCTCCGTGTCGTCCTCCTTGGTGATGGCCCAGTAGACATCCACGGTAGCCGTACAGATGTTCGTCACGCCGACCGCCGACGTGCTGTGCGCGGCGATATAGGTCACGCCGGGGACGACATAGCCGGATCCCATCATGCCGAGCCTACTCTCATCCCCCGCCTGAGCGACGCCCGACCAGGCAAATCCCGCCCCGAACGCAGCAGCCGCCAGCATGCCCATGATCGCTCTTTTCATCGATATCCACCTCCTGTCATCGACATGACAATCTCCAGGGACTGGCCCCCCATCACTCGTCACAGAAGATAGAAAAAACGGATGCCTAGAAATATTCACGACTGGATGGCTGTGTAAAGGAAGGTGACGAAAGGCCACCCTCGCGCGGAGCAGCACATGTGTCGCCACGGGAAACGAACCAGATACGTCTTGCGCGACGCCGGAGCGGTGGGCGCGGAGAATTCCGCCAAAACCACGCACGCTCCACCGAACTCCCGCACGTCGGCCAGCTACAGGACCACCGCAGCCCCACCACCATGGCGGCGATGGACGCAGCCGCGCGGCCATCCAAAGATCCATCAGAACCGTAGGAGTCGACGGGCCGGGCCCGAACCGCATTCCCGCCAAACCGCTCGCAGCGTGACCACGGGGCATGAACCGGTTCCGGAACGGGCCGCCGCAGCCTTGGAGATGCCATTCGAGCTAGCCGGCGTGCGTCACCTGCAGGGCCTCGGCGAGCCGGCGGTGCAGGCCGCCGAACGAGCCGTTACTCATGACCACCACCCGGTCGCCGGGCCGCAAGTCGTCCTGCAGACGGGTGACCAGGCTTTGCACCGAGTCCTCGATCACCGCCCCCAGCGGTCGCGCCACGGTGCCGAGATCCCAGTCCAGGTCCGCCGGGCGGAAAAGGTAGACGGCATCGGCCGGGCGCAGCGCCTCGGCCAGGCGGTCGCGGTGAACCCCCATGCGCATGGTGTTGGAGCGGGGCTCCAGAACGGCGACGATGCGCCCCCGGCCGTGGCGGCGCAGGCCCTCCAGGGTGGCGCGGATGGCGGTGGGATGATGGGCGAAATCGTCATAGAGCGTGATTCCGGCGACCTCGCCGAACACCTCGAGCCGCCGTTTCACGCCCCGGAACGTCTCCAGTGCCCGGGCGGCCTGGGCGGGGGCCACGCCCGCATGGGCCGCCGCAGCCAGCGCGGCGGCGCCGTTGAGCGTGTTGTGCCGCCCGAGCAGCCTCCAGCGGATCGTCTCCACCCCGCCGGGGTGATGGATCCGGAAGGCCGACCCATCCGCAGCCACCGGCTCCACGCGCCAGTCGGCCTGCTCGGCCTCGCCGAAACGCTCCACCGGCGTCCAGCAACCCTGCTCCAACACTTCGGCCAGGGCCCGATCCTCGGCTTGGACCAGGATTCGACCCCGCCCCGGCACCGTGCGCACCAGGTGGTGGAACTGGCGCTGGATGTCGGCCAGGGAGTCGAAGATGTCGGCGTGGTCGAACTCCAGATTGTTGAGGACCAGCGTGCGCGGACGATAGTGGACGAACTTGGAGCGCTTGTCGAAGAAGGCGGTGTCGTACTCGTCGGCCTCCACCACGAAGTGTCGCCCCCGTCCCAGACGTGCCGACACCCCGAAGTCCTGCGGCACCCCGCCGATGAGAAATCCGGGCGCGTGCCCCGCCCGTTCCAGGATCCAGGCGAGCATGCTCGCGGTGGTGGTCTTGCCGTGGGTGCCGGCCACCGCCAGCACGTGCCGTCCCGCCAGGATGTGCTCACCCAGCCACTGCGGCCCGGACGTGTAGGGAAGCCCGGCGTCCAGCATGTACTCCACCGCCGGATTGCCCCGGCGCATGACGTTGCCCACCACCACCTGGTCGGGCGGCGGCTGCAGGTGCTCGGGGGCATAGCCCTCCCGCAGGCCGATGCCGGCCTGTTCGAGCTGGGTACTCATGGGTGGATAGACGTGCCGATCGGAACCCGAGACTTCGTGCCCCCGGGCCTTGGCGAGTTGGGCGATGCCCCCCATGAAGGTCCCGCAGATGCCCAGGATGTGGATCTTCATCCGGGCACCTCCACGGGCGGCAACGCCATCTGCACGATCATCGTGGAAAAGAGCAGATAGCCGAAGGCCGCCGCCAGCCCCACCGGCCTCCCTCGGTCCAAGGCGTTGCGAAAGACGTGGCCGTAGACCACCAGGAGCCAGACCAGCAGCACCAGATACAACACCGAGGAAAACCCGCCCGCCCCCGTCTCGAGCCGCTGTGGGTCCAGGTCGGCCAACGACTGGACGAGCGGCAGGGCCAGCAGATTGAACACCGTGCCGGCGCCGGCCAGCGCGCTCACCGTCTGCAAGGTGCGCGCCCGCAGCCCGACGGCGCTCAGCAGCGCCAGAGTGTACAGCCACATGAAACCGCCATCCAGCGCCGCCCCCAGCAGGGAAGGGACGATCCCGTACAGCGGGGTCGTGAGCAGGGCCCCCGTGGCCACGTAGAGGCCCAGGACCAGCGTCAGGAGGGTTTGCGAGGCGGGCAGATCCTGCGGGCCCGCCCGCATCAGGCACAGATCGAGGAAGCGGCGGAACAGGACGCCCATGGCGTTCAGGATACCAGCCGGTAGCAGGGCACGTATTCCTCGGCGGCGAGCTTCATCCGTCCCTCGGCCACGAAGCTACGCAGGAGCGCGTCCAGGGGTTCCAGAATGTCGCGGTCGCCCCGGATCTCGAAGGGACCGCGCTGCTCGATGGCGCGCACCCCCTCGGCCTTGACGTTGCCGGCCACGATCCCGGAGAAGGCCCGGCGCAGGTTCACGGCCAGTTCGTGGCGGTCCATGTCCGCGTGCAGCCGCAGGCCGGCCATGTTCTCGTGGGTGGGCTCGAAGGGCGTCTGGAAACTGTGCTCGACGTGGAGCAGCCAGTTGAAATACCAGGCGTCGTGTCGGGCCCGCCGATGACGCTCCACTTCCTGGATGCCCTGGCGCACCGCGCGCGCGACGCCGGCCGGATCACCCACCAGGATGCGATAGCGCTGCTGGGCCTCGTAACCCAGGGTGGCGCCGATGAAGCGGTGGATGCGCGCGAAATAGTCCTGGCTGGACGACGGGCCGGTGAAGATCACGGGGAACGGCAGCTCGGCATTGGCCGGATGCAGGAGAATGCCGAGCAGGTACAGTATCTCCTCCATGGTCCCCACTCCGCCCGGAAACACCACGATGGCGTGGCCCGTGCGCACGAAGGCCTCCAGGCGCTTCTCGATGTCGGGCATGATGACCAGCTGGCTGACGATGGGGTTGGGCGCCTCGGCGGCGATGATGCCCGGCTCGGTGATCCCCAGATACCGTCCGAAGGGAATCCGCTGCTTGGCGTGGCCGATGGTGGCCCCCTTCATGGGCCCCTTCATGGCGCCGGGCCCACAGCCCGTGCACACGTGCAGGCCGCGCAGTCCCAGCTCGTAGCCCACCTCCTTGGTGTATTCATACTCCTGGCGCGGGATGGCATGCCCGCCCCAGCACACCACGAGGTCCGGGTGCCGGTCCGGACGGAAGACCCGCGCGTTGCGCAGGATGTGGAAGACGGCGTCCGTGATCCCCTGGCTGGTGCCGAGATCCAGCAGCGGGTTGTTGCGCACCTCGTGGAACAGGTACACCGTGTCGCGCAGCACGGCGAACAGATGCTCGCGGATGCCCTGGATCATGCGTCCATCGACGAACGCCTCGGGCGGGGCATTGTCCAGCTCCAGCTTGATGCCGCGCTCCTCCGGGATCACACGGATCCCGAAGTCGCGATACTGCTCCAGCACCCGCTTGGCATCGTCCACGGGCGAGCCCGAATTGAGCACCGCCAGCGCGCACTGCCGGAACAAGGCGTAGACCTCCTCGCCGGCGGCGTCGCAGAACCGCTCCACTTCACGGCGGGAGAGCACGTCCAGGCTGCCCGCCGGCCGGACCGTGGCATGCACGCGCGCTGGCCCGTTCATCCGGCCCAGCCCTGCCGTTCCAGGGTTTCACGCACGGCCAGCCCAAGACGCCGGTGGGCCTCGGCATCCATGTGCACGCCGTCCCCGGCGCCCGGCGCCACCAGCTCGGTCACGTCGAGAAATGCCACCCCCCAACGTCGGGCCACCGCCTCGTAGGCCGGCGCCAGGGCGCGGGCCACTTGGCCCCGGCCCCGGAACCATCGCCCGGCGCGCCGTTCGTCGATGGGCGGCGGCGCCATCAGGAGGACCTCGGGGGACCCTCCCCGCGGTCCCATGCCGGAATGCAGCGCGCAGCGCACCAGCGCCTCCATGCCGTCGGCGATTTGCCGCGCCGAGCGCTGGAACCAGGCGTGCAGGTCATTGGTGCCCAGCATGAAGAGGACCACGTGCAATGGCGCGGCCCGCCGCAACGCGCCCGGCAGGGAAGCCAGGCCGTTGCGTCCCGGGATCTCCGGGTCAGAGAGCGCGGTGGTCCGGCCCGGCACGCCGTCTTCGATCACTTCCGCGCGACCGGCCAGCGCCCGCCCCAGCACGCCGGTCCAGCGCAACGAGCGCGGGAGCCGCCGGCCGTCGGGACCGGTCCCCCAGGTGTGGGAATCGCCGAAGCAAAGGATCCGCCTCACTTGCCGCGCCGCGCCCCCAGCCGCAGCCGCAGCGCATTGAGCCGGATGAAACCCTCGGCATCCTTCTGATCGTAGGCGCCGCGGTCGTCCTCGAAGGTGGCGATGGAGGCGTCGAACAGGCTGTCGGCGGGCGAGCGCCTTCCCACCACCTGCACGGCGCCCTTGTAGAGTTTGAGGCGGACGGTGCCGCTGACGTGACGCTGGGTGGCGTCGATGGCCCGTTGCAGCATCTCCCGCTCGGGGCTGAACCAGTAGCCGTTGTAGACGAGCGTGGCGTAGCGAGGCATGAGCTCGTCCTTGAGATGGGCCGCCTCGCGGTCCAGGGTGAGCGATTCCATGGCCCGGCGGGCCTTGAGCAAGAGGGTGCCACCCGGGGTCTCGTAACAGCCGCGCGACTTCATGCCCACGTAGCGGTTCTCCACGATATCGGCCCGGCCGATGCCGTGGCGGCCGCCGAGCGCATTGAGCCGGGCGAGCAGCGCCGCGGGCGTGAGCCGCTCGCCGTCCACCGCCACCGGGTCCCCGCCCTCGAAATCGATCTCCACGTATTGCGCCGTGTCGGGGGCCCGCTCCGGGGCCACGGTCCAGCGCCACATGGCTTCCTCGGGCTCGGTCCAGGGATCCTCCAGGGGACCGCCCTCGTAGGAAATGTGCAGGAGGTTGGCGTCCATGGAATAGGGTGACTTCTTGCCCCGCTTCTGTTCCACCGGAATGCCGTGGGCCTGCGCATAGGCCAGCAGCGTCTCGCGTGAGCCGAGGTCCCATTCCCGCCAAGGCGCGATCACCCGGATGTCGGGGTCCAGCGCGTAGGCGCCCAGCTCGAAGCGCACCTGGTCGTTGCCCTTGCCCGTGGCGCCGTGGGCGATGGCATCGGCCCCGGTCTCGTGGGCGATCTCCACCAGGCGCTTGGCGATGAGCGGACGGGCGATGGACGTGCCCAGCAGGTACTCCCCCTCGTAGACGGCGTTGGCCCGAAACATGGGGAAGACATAGTCCCGCACGAAGGTCTCGCGCAGGTCCTCGATATAGATCTCGCGCACCCCCAGGGCCTCGGCCTTGGCGCGGGCGGGCTCCACCTCCTCGCCCTGTCCGAGATCGGCGGTGAAGGTGACCACCTCGCAGCCATAGGCCTCCTGCAGCCATTTGAGGATCACCGAGGTGTCCAGTCCGCCCGAATAGGCGAGCACGACTTTGTTCACAGGCATCGTCTGTTCCCGTCTTTCATTCACCACGCTTGGGCACGTACAGATCGGTGATGCTGCCATCGACGATCTCGGCGGCGAAGGCCACCGTCTCGGACAGCGTGGGGTGTGGGTGGATGGTCAGGGCCAGGTCCTCCGGATCCACGTCCATCTCGATGCCCAGGGTCACCTCGGCGACGAGTTCGCCGGCGTTGGGACCGACGATGCCCGCGCCCACCAGGCGCCGGCGTTCGTCGAACAGGAGCTTGGTCATGCCCTCGGCGCGGCCCAGACTGAGGCTCCGACCGCTGGCCGCCCAGGGGAAGACACCCTTTTCGTAGGCGCGCCCCGCGGCCTTGAGCTCGGCCTCCGTCACACCCACCCAGGCCACTTCCGGGTCGGTGTAGGCCACCGAGGGAATGACCCGGGCGTCGAAATGCGACTTGCGCCCCGCGATGACCTCGGCGGCCACCTTGGCCTCGTGGGTGGCCTTGTGAGCCAGCATGGGCTGGCCGCGCACGTCGCCGATGGAGAAGATGTGGGCCACGTTGGTGCGCATCTGGTCGTCGGAGGGAATGAAGCCCCGCTCGTCCACCTGCAATCCGGCCGCTTCGGCACCGATGTCCTTGCCGTTGGGGGCGCGGCCCGTGGCCACCAGCACCTTGTCGTAGATACCGGACCGCGGTGCCTTGGGGCCCTCGAAGGAGACCTTCAAGCCCTCGGCCGTGGCCTCGCAGGCCGTCACCCGCGTGCCGGTGAGGATGGCCTCGTAACGAGACCGGACGATCTTCATCAGGGGCCGGATCAGATCGGCGTCGCAGCCGGGAATGAGCTGATCGGTGAGTTCCACCACGGTCACGCGGCTGCCCAGCGCATGATAGACGGTGGCCATCTCCAGCCCGATGATGCCCCCGCCGACCACCAGCAACCGTTCGGGCACCTCATCCAGCGCCAGGGCGGCCGTGGAATCCATCACCCTAGGGTCATCCCAGGGGAACAGCGACAGGCGCACCGGCCGCGATCCCACTGCCACGACGGCGTGTTCGAAGGAGACCAGGCGGGTGTCGCCCTGGCTGCCCGCCACTTCCAGGGCGGTGGGCGAGACGAACCGGCCCGTGCCGCGCACGATCTCGACCTTACGCTGCTTGGCGAGCTGGCGCAGCCCGCCCGTCAGACGGTGTACGACCCCATCCTTCCAGGCGCGCAGGCGCTCCAAGTCGATCTCCGGCTCGCCGAAGCGGATGCCGTGCTCGGCGAAGGCACGGGCCTCGTTGAGGATCTGCGCCGCGTGCAGCAAGGCCTTGGAGGGGATGCAGCCCACGTTGAGGCACACGCCGCCGATCTCGGCGTGCCGCTCCACCAGCACCACGCGCTTGCCGAGATCCGCGGCCCGAAACGCCGCCGTGTAACCCCCCGGACCGGACCCCAGCACCAGCACCTCGGTGTGCAGGTCCGCCCCCGCCGCCGCCCGCGGCCGGGCCGCGGGGGTCGCTGTGGGAGACTCGGCCTGCGGCGGCTGCGGAACATCCCCGGCCGGGGGGGTCTCGTCCCGCTCCGCTCTGGTCTCCAACACCAGGATGGGCGAACCCTGCGAAACCCGGTCACCGACCTTAACCAGGAGCTCCCGGACCGTGCCGGCCGCCGGCGACGGAATCTCCATGGAGGCCTTGTCCGACTCCAAGGTGATCAAGGACTGCTCGGGTTCGACCCCATCTCCGGGGGCCACCAGCACCTCGATGACCTCCACGTCCTTGAAATCGCCGATGTCCGGCACTTCCACCGTGATCGTCTCGGCCATGGGTTCAGGTCCTTGGTTGGTTGTTCACGAAGCAAGCCGCAGGTCACAGGTAGAACACGGCGCGTGCGTCCTCGTCCCGGTCGACTAGAGCAACATGCGGCGCGTGTCGGAGAGCAGTTTGTTGAGCGCACTGGTGAAACGCGCCCCGTCGGCCCCATCGATCACCCGGTGATCGTAGGACAAAGACAGCGGCAAGATGAGCCGCGGGATGAATTCGCCGTCCTTGTACACGGGCTTCCATTGTGCGCGCGACACGCCCAGGATGGCCACTTCCGGCGCGTTGACGATGGGCGTGAAGGCGGTGCCCCCGATCCCGCCCAGGCTGGAGATGCTGAAGGTACCCCCCTGCAGGTCCCTGGGCGAGAGCTTGCCCTCCCGCGCCCGAGTGCTCGTTTCCACCAGCTCGCGGGCGATCTCCACCAGACTCTTGCGGTCGGCGTCGCGGATCACCGGCACCACCAGACCCTGCGGCGTGTCCACCGCCACGCCGATGTGATAGTAGCGCTTGACGATGAGGTTCTCGCCCGCCGGGTCCAGCGAGGAATTGAACCGCGGGTACTGGCGCAGCGCCGAGACCACCGCCTTGATGAGAAAGGACAGGATGGTGATCTTGACCCCCTGGCCCTGATACTCGGCGTTGAGCGCTTTGCGAAAGCTTTCCAGGTCGGTGATGTCGGCCTCGTCGAACTGGGTCACGTGCGGAACGTGCACCCAGTTACGGTGCAGCACCTTGCCTGTGAGCCGGTTGATCCGGGTCAGCGGCTGGATCTCGATCTCGCCGAACTCGGAGAAGTCGATCTCCGGCATCGCCTCCACCGCCAGACCGCCGGCGCCGCCCCGCGCCAGGGCCTTCTTGACGAAGGCCCGCACGTCCTCCTTGCGGATCCGGCCCTTGGGCCCGGTGCCCTCCACCTGGGTGAGGTCCACACCCAGCTCGCGAGCGAAGCGACGCACGGCGGGGCTCGCGTGCGCCTTGCGGAAGGACTCCGCCGGGATGTGGGCGGTGGGCGAGGGACGCGGCTGGGGCGGCGGCGGAGCCGGGGCCGGCGGTTCGGACTCGGACTGCGGGGGCGGCCGGTCCGGTGGCTCGGGTGCGGCCGCCTCGGCCGTCTGGGCCGCGGGGGCCTCGGACGTCTCCGCCTCCACCTCCGCCACGGCGATCAGATCCCCTTGCGAGACGCGGTCGCCCACCGCGACCTTGACCTCCCGGATCACTCCTGAGACCGGGGAAGGGATCTCCATGGAGGCCTTGTCCGATTCCAAGGTGATCAGCGAGTCCTCGGCCTGCACGCGATCGCCGGGCTGTACCAGGACCTCGATGACCTCCACCTGATCGAAGTCCCCGATGTCGGGGACGCGGATCTCCTGCAGCTCGCTCATCTGGCGTCCCTCAGGCGTACAGCGGGTTGATCTTCTCGGCGTCGATGCCATAGCGGGCGATGGCCTCGGCCACCCGCTCACGCCCGATGGCCCCGTCGCGCGCCAGGGCGTGCAGGGCGGCCACGGCGACGTAATACCGGTTCACCTCGAAGTGGCGGCGCAGATTGGCGCGGGTATCCGAGCGGCCGAACCCGTCGGTGCCCAGCACCACATAGGTGCCCGGGATCCAGGCCCGCACCTGGTCGGCATAGTTCTTCATGTAATCGGTCGCCGCCACGAACGGCCCCCGCACCCCTTCCAGCACCGTCTCCAGGTACCCCTTGCGCGGCTCGGCTTCGGGATGCAGCAGGTTCCAGCGCTCCGCGTCCAGGGCGTCGCGCTTGAGCTCGTTGAAGCTGGTCACGCTCCAGATGTCGGCATCCACGTTCCAGTCCTCGCGCAGGAGATCCGCCGCGGCGATCACCTCGCGCAGGATGGCGCCACTGCCCATGAGTTGCACGCGCAGCTTGCGCCGCCCCCCTTTCCGGAAGCGGTAGATCCCCCGCAGGATGCCTTCCTCCACGCCCTTGGGCATGGGCGGCTGGGGGTAGTTCTCGTTCATGGCGGTGACGTAGTAGAAGACGTTTTCCTGGTCCACGTACATGCGTCGCATGCCGTCGTGGACGATCACCGCCAGCTCGTAGGCGAAGCCGGGGTCGTAACTCACACAGTTGGGCACGGAGGCGGCGGTGATCAGGTTGTGCCCATCCTGGTGCTGCAGCCCCTCGCCGGCCAGGGTGGTGCGCCCGGCGGTACCGCCGATGAGAAAGCCACGGGCCTGCATGTCACCGGCGGCCCAGATCAGGTCCCCCACCCGCTGGAAGCCGAACATGGAATAGAAGATGTAGAAGGGGATCATGTTGACCCCGTGGGTGCTGTAGGCGGTCGCCGCCGCGATCCAGGACGACATGGCGCCGGCCTCGGTGATGCCCTCTTCCAGGATCTGACCCCGCTTGTCCTCGCGATAGTACATGACCTGGTCGCGGTCCTGAGGCTCGTAGAGCTGGCCCACCGAGGAATAGATACCCAGTTGGCGGAACAGCCCCTCCATGCCGAAGGTGCGCGCCTCGTCGGGCACGATGGGCACCACGTGCCGCCCGATGTTCTTGTCGCGGGTGAGCAGGGTGAGCAGGCGCACGAAGGCCATGGTGGTGGACATCTCGCGCTCCCCGCTGCCCTCGAGCAAGGGCCGGAACGTCTCCAGGGGTGGGATCTCCAGCGGGGTGCCGAGCACCTGACGCACCGGCAAGAAGCCCCCCAGCTTCTCGCGCCGGGACTTGAGGTAGCGGATCTCCTCGCTGTCTTCGGGCGGGCGGTAGTATTTGGCCTCGGCCACCTCCTCGTCGCTGAGCGGCAGGTTGTAGCGATCCCGGAAGCGCTTCATGTCTTCCAGATCCATCTTCTTCTGGCTGTGCGTGCCCATGCGCGCCTCCCCGCTGGCGCCCATGCCGTAGCCCTTGACCGTCTTGGCCAGGATCACCGTCGGCTGGCCCTGGTGTTTGAGGGCCGCCGCATAGGCGGCATACACCTTGTGTGGGTCGTGGCCGCCGCGGTTGAGCCGCCAGATGTCCTCGTCGGACATGGTGGCCACCATGTCCAGCAGCTCCGGGTATTTACCGAAGAAGTGCTTGCGCACGTAGGCGCCGTCCTTGGCCTTGTAGTTCTGGTAGTCGCCGTCGACCGCCTCCTCCATGCGCCGGCGCAGCAGGCCCTTGGTGTCACGGGCCAGCAGCGGATCCCAGTACCCGCCCCAGATGACCTTGATCACGTTCCAGCCGGCGCCACGGAAGATGGCCTCCAGCTCCTGGATGATCTTGCCGTTGCCGCGCACGGGCCCGTCCAGGCGCTGCAGATTGCAGTTGATCACCCAGGTGAGGTTGTCCAGGCGCTCGCGGGCAGCCAGCGAGATGGAGCCCAGGGTCTCCGGCTCGTCCACCTCGCCGTCGCCGATGATGGCCCACACGTGGCGGTCGCGTGTGTTGGCCAGGCCGCGGTCGTGCATGTAGCGCAGGAAACGGGCCTGGTAGATGCTCATGATGGGCCCGAGCCCCATGGACACCGTGGGAAACTGCCAGAAATGGGGCATGAGCCACGGGTGCGGGTAGGAGGACAACCCCTTGCCGTCCACCTCCTGGCGGAAATGATCGAGCTGCTCCTCGCTCAGGCGCCCCTCCAGAAAGGCGCGGGCATAGATGCCCGGCGAGGAGTGGCCCTGGAAATAGACCAGATCCCCCCCGTGCTCGTGGGACGGCGCCCGCCAGAAGTGGTTGAAACCCACGTCGTAGAGGGTGGCCGAAGAGGCGAAGGTGGCGATGTGCCCGCCGAGCTCCGAAGACTCGCGATTGGCCCGCACCACCATGGCCATGGCGTTCCAGCGGATGTAGGACCGGATGCGCCGCTCCATGGCGGGATCGGCATCGGGCGGCATCTTCTCCTGCAGGTGCGGGGGGATGGTGTTCACGTAGGCCGTGGTGGCCTTGTAGGGGAGATTGACGCCGGAGCGGCGCGCCTGGTCGATGAGCTGCTCGAGCAGATAGTGGGCCCGTCGCCCCCCTTCCTGCTCGATGACGGCCTCCAGGGCCTCGATCCATTCCCGGGTCTCCTCGGGATCGGGGTCGTGTTGCAGCAGGTCCGCTTCAGTATTCATAGCCACCTCGAAACCGTCCTCCCGCACCGGGTGGAGGCGGGTTCGTCGCGAAATCGCTCTAGCGCACCGCGCCCGCCGCTCCGGGCGCCGGCGCGATTCCAGGCCCGCACGCCGGTGCGCGGGGCGGCCGCAGCGCCCCCATGGGCCCCAGAAGAAAGCGACGAAGAATACCATCCCTTCTACCGCCGTGCAGACGCGCAAGGACCGGCGGATCGATTTCCCACGGCCATTCCGGTAAGCTGCCGGCATGAGCGAGCACCGCGTCGAACACCCCATCGGGAAACGGTTCCGGGGCTTCCTGCCGGTGGTGGTGGACGTGGAGACCGGCGGCTTCGACCCGAAGCGGGACGCGCTCCTGGAGATCGCCGCGGTACTGCTCCAGATGAATGAAAAGGGCTTTCTGGAGCCGGCCGAGACCATCGCCACCCAGGTGGTGCCCTTCGAGGGGGCGAATCTCGACGAGGCCTCCCTCAACGTCAACAAGATCGACCCGTTCCACCCCCTGCGCATCGCCGTGCCCGAACAGCAGGCCCTGGGTCACGTCTTCTCCAAGGTGCGCAAGGCGGTCAAGGCCAATCAGTGCACACGGGCCATCCTGGTGGGACACAACGCTGCCTTCGATCTGGCCTTCCTGAACGCGGCCGTGGAACGCACCGGCATCAAGCGTAACCCCTTTCACCCCTTCAGTGCGCTGGACACGGTCACCCTGGGTGCGGTCTGCTACGGGCAGACCGTGTTGTCACGCATCCTCGAGGCCGCCGGCATTCCTTTCGACAGCAGGGAGGCGCACTCGGCCGTGTACGACGCCCAGAAGACCGCGGAGCTGTTCTGCACCGTCGTCAACCGCTGGCATACGCTGTGCGACGCACCCGCCTGGCCGGAAGCCGGGGAGCAGGCCCAAGGTGCGGGCTGAGTCACAGCCTGGCCCCCCCCATGCTCTACAATCCGGGAATATGTCACTGACATGGGGAAGGGCCGGTGGTCCTGGTGGATGATCTTTCCGTCCTGGTGGTGGACGACATGCAGTTCAGCCGCACGGTGGTGGCTACGGCCCTTCAGGGCGCCGGTTGCAGCGACGTGAGGCTGGCGGAGAACGCCGCCGAGGCGCTGGAAATGCTCGGCGAGCGCACCGCGGACGTGGTGCTGGTCGACTGGGTGATGCCCGGCATGGATGGAATGGAGCTGCTGGAGGCGATCCGCCAGATGGACGATCGGACCCAGCGCTATACCGCCGTGATCATGTTCACCGGCAAGGAGGGCGACGAGGCCATGATGGAGGCCTTCGCCCACGGCGTGGACGACTATCTGCGCAAGCCGTTCAACGACACCGAGCTGGTCGCTCGCGTCTACGCCGCCGGGCGCATGGCCGCACTTCAGAACACCCTGCTCGAAACCGCCAATGCCATGGAGGCGGAAAACGAGCAGTTACGCCGGATCAACGCCATCGACCCCATCACCCAGATGGGCAACCGCCGCTACGCGGTCGAGCGACTGGAGGTCCTCCTGCGCCAGGTCTCCACCCGCAACGGCGCCCTGAGCTTTTCCCTGGTGGACGTCGACGGGCTCAGGCAGATCAACGAGCGTTACGGTTACGAGGCCGGTGACGAAGTGCTCCGCGCCGTGGGCCGGCGGCTGCGCCGCTCGGTACGTCCGCTGGACGACGTGGCCCGCTGGGGCGGTGGATGTTTCGCTGTGTTGATGTACTACACCAGCGCACAACGCTCGCCCTCGGCGGCGGTGGCGCGCCTGCTCAACGTCGTCAACCGTCGCGGCATCGAGACCTCCAAGACCCGTTTGCCGGTAACCGTCTCCATCGGCTCGGTGAGCCTGGTCCACGGTGAGGCCCCGATCAGTGCCACGGTCCTCCTGGGCAAGGCCGAGGAGAACCTGATGCTGGCCAAGTCCCAGGGCCGCAACCGCATGATCCTCAACTGACCTTGCGGGATTTAGCAGGCCGTTGAAAAACGGCTGCGAAACCCGCCTGCGGCGTTGCGCGCTGCTCGCTCCCTCGCCTATCTCCTTGATATGTCTCGGTCGCTGCGCTGCGCGCGCCTTGCATCCGGGCTTCTCGCGACGTTTTTCAACACCCTGTTAGGTCGCCGGCCCGGACTCCAGCCTGCGCCACACACACGCACCGCCGCTGGCCGTATCGATCTCGTCGAGTCGCGCCGCATGCGCCCGACGTTCGTCGTCGTCCGCCCGCACCACCCGCAGGCGCGGGCGGTCAGGCGGCAGCGGCCGGATCTGCTCCGAACCCGCCCCCAGCGGGTCACCCGCCAGGCTGAGCGCCACCTGTCCGCCGGTCATGGCGAGATAGACTTCGGCCAGGATGCGGGCGTCGAGTAGCGCGCCGTGCAGGTCCCGTTGGGAGTTGTCGACCCCGTAGCGCTTGCACAGGGCGTCCAGCGAGTTGCGCTGGCCCGGGTGCCGGCGCCGAGCCAGCGCCAGGGTGTCCACGATGGGACACAAGCGGTCGATGGGGGGGAGATCCCGTTCGAGTCGCGACAGCTCGGCGTTGATGAATCCCACGTCGAAGGGGGCGTTGTGAATGATCAGCTCGGCCCCGTCCACGTAGTCCAGGAACTCGTCGACGATGTCGGCGAAACGCGGCTTGTCGGCCAGGAACGCATTGCTGATCCCATGCACCGCCTCGGCGCCTTCTTCGATCTCCCGGTCGGGCCGCAAATAGTGGTGGAAATCACGACCGGTGACCCGCCGGTCCAACAGTTCCACACAGCCGATCTCGATGATTTGATGGCCTTGCTCCACTTCCAGGCCCGTGGTCTCGGTGTCCAGCACGATCTGTCTACGCATGCCTGCGTGCTCCTCCACGGCGCTGCATCTGCTCGATGGCCTCGTTGGCCAGGCGGTCGGCCAGCTCGTTCTCCGGGTGACCGGTGTGCCCCCGCACCCAGTGCCAGTGTACGTCGTGGCGGCGTACGGCCTCGTCCAGCCGCTCCCAGAGGTCCCGGTTCTTCACAGCCCCGCCGGAGGCCGTACGCCAGCCCCGCCGGCGCCAGCCTTCCAGCCAGTTCGTGATCCCGTTGCGCAGGTACTGGGAGTCGGTGGTCAACTCCACACGGCAGGGTCGCTTCAAGGCCTCCAGGGCTCGAATCGCGGCCATCAGTTCCATACGGTTGTTGGTGGTATGCGGCTCGGCGCCCTTGAGGTGTCGCTCGTGCCCGCCATAGCGCAACACGGCACCCCATCCACCCGGCCCCGGATTGCCCTTGCAGGCTCCGTCGGTCCAGATCTCGACCACCGGACGGGCGCCGCTCACCGTGGTCTCGGGACGGATCGGCCCGCAGCACCGGGCGCCGGGGCCACGCGCGCCGCCTTGGGCTCACTCAACGTGGGTTCGGCCGCCTTGCCGGGCAACAGGGCCGCGCGCGCGCGCCACGCGGGGCGCAGCGGTGTGAGCGTGGCCACCCGCTTGATGGCATGGTGGACGTGGATCGGCCCGCCGCCCAGGCGGGTGAACGGGCGCTCCGGGTGACGAACTCCATGCCCACGTGCGGCCACCACGTGGACCGCCTTCAATTCGAAGCCGAGCAAGGCGATCCAGTCACGCACCCGACTTCCCGAATAGAAGCTGCCGCACCAGGGCGGCCGCCGGCGCTGCAGCAGCCCCCACAGTCCAAACCGGCTCCAGGGATTGAACCCGATGATGACCAGATGGCCCTCCGGAATCAGAATCCGATCCACCTCCCGCAATACCGCATGGGGATCGCGCGAATATTCGAGTGCGTGGTGCAGAACCACCAGATCCACGCTGTCGGTTTGCACGGGCAGCGTATCGGCGCGCGCCAGTGCATCGCAATCACCGCGTATGCCGCCCAGGATGAAACGGCGTTTGATGGGGCTGGCGCGCAACAGCTTGCGGCTCGCGGCGCCGACGGTCACCACCACGCCGTAGTAACCGAACACATCCTCGAGCAAGGGATCGAGCACCCCCTGAAGCTGGCCGCCCACGGCCCGACCCGCCGGGGTCCGATACCAGGCGGACAGACCCGTGGCCACTTCCTGCGCCGATGCCCCTGCACAGGGCACGCTCTGCTTCACCTGCCAGTCCCCGCGACACTGTGTATCCGCTACGCGCGGCGCCACACCGCCCGCGTCCGGGTCATTATCCAGCCTGTGCCCAACGGATACCAGAATGCCGATAAATCGTGGAAACGGGCCCATCCGTCCGACCGGCTCTGGCACCCCCGCCCGCAGGATTACACTCTGTGCCCCGTGGGGCGGCGCCGAGCCCCCTGCGCCGCCGTGACCACCGGTGCCGGAACGTACCGGTCGGACTCCGCCGACCGGCTCATGAACGCAAAACGGCCATGCAGGTTCAGTCCAAACGGGATTGTGTTGGAACCGTGAGGAGTGGGTAGGCTATGCTCCTGGCGGACCGCGTAGAGGGATTTGCACGATGAGCGCAGCGGGCGCATTGACGGTCGCCGGCCGGACACATGCGGGGCAGGTACGGACACAGAACGAGGACTACATCGGTTACGACACCCGTATCGGCGCGGTGGTGCTGGCCGACGGCATGGGCGGGTACCGCGGGGGCGAGATCGCCAGTGCCATTGCGGTCAACACCATTCTGGACCACCTGCGACGAACGCTGCCCGGCGTGCGTCCCGGCGAGATCGATCCCGACACCGGCGTGACCCGACAGGCACTGGCGGCCCGCGAGGCCATCATCCGCGCCAACGAGACCATCTACAAGACATCCCGGAGCCAGGCCCAGTACCAGGGCATGGGCACCACCGTGGTGTTGGCCGTCTTTCACGGCAATCGCATCACCATCGGACACGTGGGCGATTCCCGAATCTACCGGCTGCGCGACAACGAGCTCGACCAGGTGACCATCGATCACACCTTGCTCCAGGAGCTGGTGGACCGGGGTTTCTACAGTCCGGGCGAGGCGAAGGCTTCGCTGAACAAAAACCTGGTCACGCGGGCGCTGGGCATCGAACCCACGGTGGCCGTGGACATCATCGAAGACGTGGTCTTTCCCGACGACATCTTCCTGCTCTGCTCGGACGGCCTCAACGACATGGTCGACGACGAGGACATCCGCCTCGTGCTCCGCTCCTACGAGGAAGACCTGGACAAGGCCGCCGACGAGCTCATCAACCTGGCCAACGAGGCCGGGGGGCGGGACAACATCTCCGCCATCCTGGTGAAGGCGACGGGCGTACCCGCACAACCCAGCCGTTCCTGGGTGCGCCGTCTGGCCGACTGGTTCAACTGAAGGAAATCAGAACACGACACACGATACAAGGTCATGGCCAAACTCATCGTAGGGAAAAACGGGGACATCCTGAGCGAACACGCCATCGGCAAGGAATGCATCACCATCGGGCGCAGGCCCGACAACGACATCGTGCTGGAGCATCCCGCCGTCTCCAGCCACCACGCCCAGGTCATCACCCTGCTCAACGACTCCTTCGTCGAGGACCTGGAAAGCACCAACGGTACGTTCGTCAATGGCCGGCTCGTGCGCAAACACGCCCTGCGCGATGGTGACACCATCACCCTGGGCGAATACTGCATCCTGTATCGCAACGAGCTCGCACCCCGTTCCGGGGAGGAGATGGAACGCACGACGGTGCTCAAGCGCCCTTCCACGCCGGCAAGGCAGTCCGGCGCATCGCCCGCCACGCTACGCATCCTGAGCGGCGGCAACACGGGACGGGAGGTTCAGCTGACCAAGTCCGTGACCACGCTCGGCAAGCCCAGTGAGGCGGTGGCCGCCATCAGCCGCAAGACACACGGATACTTCATCATCGGCGTGGAGGGCGCCGGTGATCCCGAGCGGATGTCGGTCAACGGACGGGTCCTGGGTACGCAGGCCGTCCCCCTCGGTGACAACGACATCATCGAGATCGCAGGCGTGAAAATGCAGTTCAACCTCGGCTGAGGCAGCCGCTCCGCTCACAACCCGGCCACCAGTTCCCGCAGCCGGGCGGCGCCGGGGCGCTCCACCGCGCCCCGTTCCGTCACCAGCACGTCCACCAACTCCGCGGGCGTCACGTCGAACACTGGATTCCGCGCGCCGGCGCCTTCGGCGGCCACCGGCCGCCCAGCGCAGCGCAGCACCTCCTCGGCCGGCCGCTCCTCCACGGGGATGTCCGCCCCGCGCGGGGTGGCCAGATCCACGGTGCTGGTAGGCGCCACCACCATGAAACGGACCCCGTGGTGGCGGGCCAGCACCGCGAGCCCATAGGTGCCGATCTTGTTGGCGACGTCACCGTTGGCCGCGATCCGGTCGGCACCGACGACCACCCATTGCACGACGCCCCGGTGCAGGAGGCTGGCCGCCGCGCCCTCGCAGATCAGCTCCACGGGGATGCCCTCGGCCACCAGCTCCCAGGCCGTCAGACGCGCGCCCTGCAACCAGGGGCGCGTCTCGCCGGCGAATACGGCCCCGACGCGGCCCTGGGCCCAGCCGCTACGGATCACCCCGAGGGCCGTCCCGTAGCCGCCGGTGGCCAGCGCCCCCGTATTGCAATGGGTGAGCACGCCGCCTCCGTCCAGGTAGGCGGCGCCCAGATCCCCCATGCGGTGATTGGCCTCCACGTCCTCCCGGTGGATCCGACCGGCCTCCGCGAGCAGGGCCTCGCGCGGGTCGCCCCAGATCTCCTCCAGCACGCGGCGCATCCGGCGCACCGCCCAGGCGAGATTGACCGCCGTGGGCCGCGCCGCCTCCAGGCGTTCCAGCTCTCGGTCCACACGCCCCCGCCACGCGCTGCCCGGGGCGTAATGGCGGATCACGGAAAGGGCCACCCCATAGGCCGCCGCGATGCCGATGGCCGGCGCACCGCGGACCACCATGTCACCGATGGCGGTGGCCACCGCGTCACAGGATGTGCAGCGGATCCATTGCTCGGTCCGGGGCAGCAGGCGTTGGTCCAACAACTCCAGCGCTCCACCGCTCCAGCGCAGCGCTCGAATGGTGTCGTGTGGGCGTGTGTCCATGGTCCCTTCCCGCCGTCGTCGCACTGCAGGTCCTTCTAGCACAATCCCCTGGGAGGCGCAGTTCGGCACACACGCCCGAGCGGGTACACTTGCCTCTCATGGAGCCGTGCGACCTCGTCATCGAGCCCCGCTGGATCGTGCCGGTGGAACCAGTCGGCCAAGTCCTGGAAGGACATGCGCTGGCCCTGCGGGGCACGCGCATCCAGGCCATCGCACCCGTTGCCACGCTCAGGGCGCGGTTCCCCCGCGCGGCGCGCCTGCGCCTGGATCACCATGCCCTGCTGCCGGGGCTGGTCGACGCCCACACGCACTTGGCCATGGACCTGCTGCGCGGCTACGCCGACGACCTCCCCTTGGCCGCCTGGCTCTCCGAACGCATCTGGCCGGCGGAATCGCGCTGGGTGAACGAGGACTTCGTCTACGACGGCACGCGCCTGGCCCTGGCCGAGTGCATCCGGGGCGGTGTCACTTGTTTCAACGACATGTATTTCTTCCCCGAGATCACGGGACGCGCCGCCCGTGAGGCGGGGCTGCGCGGGCGGGTGGGCCTCATCGTCCTGGACTTCCCCACGGTGTACGCCAACGACGCCGCCGAATACCTGGACAAGGCGGTGGCGGTGCACGACACGTTTCGCGACGATCCCCTGCTCGGCACGGCGTTCGCGCCGCACGCGCCCTATACGGTCTCCGACGAACCCCTCCGGCGCCTGGCCACCTGGCAGGCCGAACTGGACATTCCGATCCACATGCATGTCAACGAGACCGAGCAAGAGGTGCGCGAACACATCGCCAGGCACGGCGAGCGTCCGCTGCAGCGTCTCGATCGGCTGGGGTTGCTGGGGCCCCACTTCCAGGCCGTGCACATGGTGGTGGCCGCGCCCGAGGACCGCGCCCTCTTGGCCGAGCGGGCGGCACACGCCATCCATTGCCCCGAATCGAACCTGAAACTGGCCTCCGGAATATCGCCGGTGAGCGCGCTGCTGGAAGCCGGCGTGAACTTGGCCCTGGGCACCGACGGGGCGGCCAGCAACAACGACCTCGATCTGTTCGGCGAGATGCGTACCGCCGCCCTGCTGGCGAAGGGGATCACGGGTGACGCCACCGCCCTGCCCGCGGCCCGGATTCTGGAGGCGGCCACCCTGGGTGGCGCCCGGGCCCTGGGCCTGGAGGCGGAGATCGGCTCCCTGGCGCCGGGCAAGGCGGCCGACCTGATCGCCGTGGATCTGGACGCCGCCGAGACCCTACCCTGTTACGATGTGGTCGGTCAGCTCGTCTATGCCGCGGGCCGCCATCAGGTCACCGACGTGTGGGTGGCCGGACGGCGGCTGCTCGAAGACCGCCGCACGACCACCCTCGACCTGCCGGAGATCCTGGCGCGCGCGCGGGACTGGCAAGACCGCATCGCAGAGGAACGCAGCCCATGAACGAGACACCATCACGACCGCAGGCCGACGCAGCGCCCCCACACGTCAACGTCGACCCCGCCGAGATCCGCAAGTTCGAGGAGATCGCCCACCGCTGGTGGGACCCGGAAAGCGAGTTCCGCCCGCTGCACGAGATCAACCCCCTGCGTGTGGAATGGATCGACCGCCACGCGCAACTGGCGGACAAGACCGTCTGCGACGTGGGCTGCGGCGGCGGCATCCTGGCCGAGGCCATGGCCGCACGCGGCGCCGAGGTCACGGGCATCGACCTGGGTGAGACGCCCATCACCGTGGCCCGGCTGCACCTGCTCGAGTCCGGACTGAACGTGGAATACCTGCAGACCTCGCCCGAGCACCTCGCCGAGGAGCGCCCCGGAGCCTACGACGTGGTCACTTGCATGGAGATGCTCGAACACGTCCCGGATCCCGCCTCCGTGGTCCAGGCCTGCAGCCGGCTCGCGCGACCCGGCGGCTGGGTGTTCTTCTCCACCATCAACCGCAACCCCAAGTCCTTCCTGTTCGCCATCGTGGGGGCCGAGTACGTGCTGCGCCTGCTCCCCCGGGGCACCCACGAGTACGCCCGCTTCATCCGCCCGGCGGAACTGGAGACCTGGGCGCGGAGCGCGGGCCTGGTGCCCAAGGATATGACCGGACTCACCTATAACCCGCTCACCCGCCGCTACCGCCTGGAAGACGACGTGAGCGTCAACTACATGATGGCCTTGCGGCGCGAACACGCATGACCGGGGCCGTGTTCTTCGACCTGGACGGGACCCTGGCCGACACGGCCCCGGACCTGGCCCGGGCACTGAACCGGGTGCTCGCCGAGGAGGGCCGTCCCGCCCTGCCCTACCCACGGATCCGAGCCGAGGTCTCGCGGGGCGGCACGGCGCTGATCCGGCTCGCCTTCGGCGGGACCCCGGAAGACCCGGACTTTCAGCGCCGCCGGCGCCGGTTCCTGGATCTCTACGCCGAGGGGCTGTGCGTGGAGACTCGCCTGTTTCCCGGCATCGAGACGCTGCTCGGCCGATTGGAGGCCGCGGGCTTGCGCTGGGGCATCGTCACCAACAAACCCGCCTGGCTCACCGATCCCCTGGTGCGGCGGCTCGGCCTGGCTGGACGGGCCGCGGCGGTGGTCAGCGGCGACACCACCGATGAGCGCAAGCCCCACCCGCAACCGCTGCTCCATGCCGCGCGGGTGGCCGGCGCGGACCCAGAGGCCAGCCTTTACGTGGGCGACGACCCACGCGACGTCCAAGCCGGCCGCGCCGCGGGCATGCGCACGCTGGGCGCCCTGTACGGCTATGTCCATCCCGACGAGGACCCGGCGCGCTGGGGCGCCGACGGACTGGTGCACGCACCTGCGGAGATTCTGAAATGGGTGCTTCGCGACGGTGTGCAGGCCGGGGGCCGCAAGGCGTTCGGCTGAGGGGCTCCCTATCAGGGTGTTGAAAAACGTCGCGAGAAGCCCGGATGCAAGGCGCGCGCAGCGCAGCGACCGAGACATATCAAGGAGATAGGCGAGGGAGCGAGCAGCGCGCAACGCCGCAGGCGGGTTTCGCAGCAGTTTTTCAACGGCCTGCTATACCGTGCGTGCCGGTGTGGCCCCATATCCGGCGTCGCCGGCCGGTGCGCGGTGGTCCGTCCCGAACGCGCTTTCCGGACGAGCCCGCTCCCTCGTCGTGCCCGCGAACGCGAGCGTCCGGTAGGGTACCTCCGGGGTGAGAGATGGGGCCCAACGCCGCCGGCTCACCGTGTCTGCCCCCCCACAGGCAGCGAAGAGCCAACTCCCCACGCCGCCAGACGTGCCTCGTCCGCCGACCAGATCTCCTGATGCAGCCGCTGCACACTCTCGGGATCGCGCAACAGGCGCATGCGTTCCGCGACCGAAAGGCATCCGGGCCCCCCGGCCAACACCCGCGCGCGCAGCTCGGCCAGCGCGGCACGCGTCGCCTCGGGCCGCCTCGTATGGGGTCGCAGCAAGGACAGGTGCAGCGCGTTGAGCGCGGGATCCGCGAGCGCCTGCGCGAAACCAGGCGCTGCCCCGCGGCGCATGCCGGCGGCGGGGGAAGCGGCCTCCTGCAACCGGCGCAAAACCGGATCCGGTGCGGTCTCGGCCGGGATCAGGAACAGCCCCAGCCGCCGGGCGGCGGCGCCTGGACCGATGCGACTGCTCACGACCGATACGGGGACGGCGAGAATCAGCGCCACGACGATGGGTGCGATCCAGGGTAGAAACGCGGGATCGATGGAATAGACGGCCGCAGACCAAGCCAGGGCGAGCAACGATCCAGGACCATGGTGCCACAAGGCCTCGCGCCAGCCCGTTCCGGCCTCGGCGCGCCGCTGGGTGCCCCAGCCGGCCTCGCGCCCCACCAGGGTGAGGATCACATAGCGCGCATGAAACAACATTCGTACGGGCGCCAGCAAGGCGGAGAACAGGGCCTCTAGCAGCACGCTGAGAGACGCCCGCGACCAGCCCCCGTAGTCCGCCACCGCCCCACCCCTGGCGAGACTCAGCAACCCGAGCAGCTTCGGTCCGAAGAGCACCACTGCGGTGGTGCCGACCAGCCCCAGGGCCCACTCGGGTTTCCAAGACTCCGGCCAGTTGGGAAACAGCACGAAGTGATCCGGGAAATACTGCGGGTCCGCGGTGCCGTGCTGCACGGCCGCCAACACCGTGCCCAGCACGAGCAACACGAGCCACAGCAGGGAAGACCCATAGGCCATGATCCCGTAAAGGAACATGACCCGGTGGGTGAGCTTGAGACCGCCCTCAGAGAGCAAACGCAGATGCTGGAGGTTGCCCTGGGACCAGCGCCGGTCCCGTTTGAGTTCGTCGAGCAGTGTCGGCGGCGGCTCCTCGTAGCTGCCGGGAAGGTCGTGCGCCAGCCACACCTCCCAACCGGCGCGGCGCATGTATGCGGCTTCCACGAAGTCGTGACTCAGGATCTCGCCCCCCATCGCCGTGCGCCCGGGCAGCCGTCCCAGGGCGCAGTGGCGCATGAACGGAGCGAGGCGGATGATGGCGTTGTGTCCCCAGTAGTAGCCATCGCCCATCTGCCAATAGCTCAATCCGGCGGCGAACAGGTTGCCATAGACGTGATTGGCGAACTGCTGGATCCGGGCATAGAGCGACTTCCGGTTCACGATCCGGGGTGCCGTCTGCAGGATGCCGATCTGACGGCGCTGCTCCATGATGCGCACCATCGCCACCAGCGTCTCCCCGGCCATCACGCTGTCGGCGTCCAGGACTACCATGTACCGGAAACCAGCCCCCCAGCGACGGCAGAAGTCCGCGATGTTGCCCGTCTTGCGTTTGATGCGTGTGCGTCGGATGCGGTAATGGATACGCTCGAAGTCGTCCTCGTCCCGGCACCAGTCGGCCCAAGCCTTTTCCTCGGCGATCCAGGTGTCGGGATCGGACGAATCGCTCAGCACGAAGAACTCGAACGCACCGAGCTGACCGGTCTCCCGCAACGAACGGTAGGTCGCGCGCAGCCCAGCGAACACGCGCGCCACGTCCTCGTTACAGATGGGCATCACGATCGCGGTGCGCGGCAAGGGGGCGGTGTCCCGCCGGAGCGTATCCAGCACGCCGCAGACCGAGTACCGCCGCGAGGGCATCCACCCGACCACGAAACCCGCCACCGCCGTCCAGAAGCCCAGGGAGATCCAGAAGAACAGGACCGCGAACAGCCCGACCAGCGCGAATTCCACCGGCCCGGCCCCGTGTTGTGGAAGCAGCTCGACGAAATATCGCGTGGCGATCCCGCTCTGGGTCATCGCCAGACCGAAGAGCATGAACCGGCGCCGATACGCGGTCCACGGCCAATGCTGCAACGGGTCGGCCATGAGTGGGGCCCGGCCTCAACCCTCCCGGCTGCGCACCACGCGCAGCGCCCGCAGCAGGCGTGACGGGGCGCGGGACCCCTGCCGGCGCGGGGCCATGCTCACGCGCAGCACGAGCGGGTGGGCACTGACGCGCAGCGCATCCGGCTCACGCCCGAGGTGGAGGCGCGTCCAGAGACTTGCATGTCCGCTGCCGGGGGTAGCCCCGTTCTCGTCGGCCAGCACCTCGTGCAACGCCTCGATCAGGGCTGGAACGGTCACTGGACCCTGGACACGCGCACGCGCCCTCTGGATGAGCCGCGAACGCGCCGCCGCGCGGATGCCGAGCGCCGCCAGATACGTGTCGGCCCGCACGAAGGCTGCCTCCGGGCATCTCTCGCGGGAAGGTCGCTGAACCCGACTCGCTTTCATTCTTTCCCGGCCTCCAGGTAATAAGACCAGGTCTCGGAAACCGCCTCGTCGTCGTGCCGCAGATAGGCGCGCAGTTCGACGGGCCCCCGCTCCCGCGGGCGGATCGTGAACGAGACCCTCCACCCTCCAGCCACGTCGTTGCGCGTGGCGGCGACATCCAGGACTTGGGCATTGGCGCTGCTCGAAACGACGGGGACGGGACGCGCCTCCGCGCCCAGTGCGTCCAGCGCCGGACCCTGGAAGTCCAGCACGAAATGGGTGGCGCCCTTCGGCAGCCCTTCGCCCACCCAGGTGTGCACCACGCGCGCATTGGCATCGGGGCTGACGGGACCCCCGTGCCACTCGATCCGATACGCATAATCCAGGCTCTCACCGGGCTTCACCGGCTTGCCCGTGGTCCAATACAGGACGACGTTGTCGTTGTATTCGTTGCGGGTCGGTATTTCCACGAGCTTCAGGTGCCCCTGCCCCCACGGCCCTTCCGGAATGACCCATGCCGAAGGCCGGAGTTCCATACGGGTCTCCAGATCCTGGTAACTCCCGAAGTCTCGATCGCGCTGCAACAGCCCGAATCCCCGTGGATCCGTGGTATCGAACAGGGCCACGCGCAGCCGCTTCCCGTTGACCAGCGGCCGCCAGAGCCGCTCACCGGCCCCGTCGACGAACAGGAAACCGTCGGAGTCGTGCACTTCGGGCCGCCACTGGCCCGGCGGGCGGGCCGTGTTTTCGCCGTAGAAAAACATGCTGGTCAAGGGCGCGATGCCGAGCTCGCGAATCTCCTTGCGCGGGCACAGACGGAGTTTCACGTCCACCCGTGTCGGATCCCCGGGCACCACCGTGAACCGATAGGCCCCGGTCACGCTGGGGCTGTCCAGCAGCGCGAATATGCGGATGTGCCGGGCGTCCTGCGGTGGGCGCTCGATCCAGAACTCACGGAAAAACGGGAATTCCTCGCCGCTGTCCAGCGCCGTATCGATGGCCAGACCCCGGGCCGAGAGCCCGTAGCGTCCCCCTTTGGGCACGGCGCGGAAGTAACTGGCCCCCAGGAAGGAGATCACCTCGTCCTGGACCTGAGACCCGTTCAATGGGTAGTAGACGCGGAATCCGGCGTAGCCGAGGTCCGGGGGAATGCGGCTGCGCAGATGGCCCGCCCGTGGACCGTAATCGAAGCAGTCGGCGGAGAACGGAACGTCACGTACCTTCCCGCCGTCCAGGGCATGTATCCGCACCGTGGTCTCGTACATCATGCCCGGATGGAAGAATTGCACGCCGAACCGGAAACCGGGGGCCCGCCACAGCGTGCATTCGGGACGGTAGCGGATGTCCCGTAACGTGTCGTAGTCGATCTCGCGCAGGAATTTCGGTACCTTCGGCGGCGGCCGATACGGTTCCGCAGCGAGCACCGCGGCCTGGGTGGCCAGTTCCTCGAATCCGAAGGCCCATACGGGGCCGCCCCCGGCCGCCAGGCAGAAAATGCCCAGCGCAATGCCGGCAGAAAACTGAACGCGCATGCAAGACCCGCTTTCCGAACGAAGCAGCAGATGGTTTTTTAGTATCTCAAAATACGCTGATCAATGGAAAACCGACCGTTCGTCGGAACACGCGCCGCCTGTCCGGGTCACCCGGCGCAGCAGGACAACTGGCCGACATCCTTGCGGAAGGTCTGCGCGCAGAGCTTGAGCCCCTCGACCAGGGTCAGGTAGGGAAAGAGCCGTCCGGCCAGCTCGTCCACGGTCATGCCGGCACCGATGGCCAGGGCCGCGCTCTGGATCACCTCCCCCGCACCGGCTGCCAGCACCTGAGCGCCGAGCAGCCGCCCGTGGCGCGCGTCGGCCACCAGCTTGATGAACCCGCGGGTGTCGAAGTTGGCCAGGGCCCGGGGAACCTGCCCCAGGTCCAGGATCCGGGCCTCCGCCTCCAGGCCCCGCTGGCGCGCCTGCGTCTCGGTCAGCCCCACGCTGGCCACCGCCGGGTCCGTGAACGTCACGGTGGGCAGCACGGAGAGGTCCAGGCGCGCATCGCCGCCCGTGAGATTGACGGCGGCCCGCGTGCCCGCCGCGGCGGCCACGTAGACGTATTGGGGCAGCTCGGTGCAGTCGCCGGCGGCGTAGATGTGAGAAACCGAGGTGCGCAGATGGTCATCGACGAGGATCGCACCCTGGACATCGGTCTCGACACCGATGCGTTCCAGACCCAGCCCGGCGGTGTTGGGCGTGCGCCCGGTGGCCACCAGCAGCCGGTCGCCTTCGATCACACCGTGCCGGGTCTCCAGGACAAAACCGCCGACCCCGTGCCTGACGGCGGTGGGTACGGTGTCGCAAAGCACGCGGATCCCCTCGGCCTCGAAGGCGGCGCGCAGCCCCGCCCCCAGGGCTGGATCCTCTCGCGAGAGCAGGCGGCTGCGCGCGAGGATCGTCACCGCCGCGCCGAGCCGCCGGAAGGCCTGGCCCAGCTCCACGGCCACCACCGAGCCGCCCAGAATCACCAAATGCTCCGGGACCGTCTCCGCCGCCAAGGCCTCGGTGGAGGTCCAGAACGGCGTGTCGGCGAGTCCCGGAATCTCAGGAACGGCCGGCCGCGCGCCGGTGGCGATCAGCACGCCCTCGGCTCGAACCTCGGTCTCGGTCCCGTCCGCGTGGCGCACGAGCAGCCTGTGGGGGGTCGCGAAACGAGCCCGGCCCCGCAGCAGCCGGATGGTCTCCCGACCCTCCAGGAGGGCCTCGTACTTGACGTGGCGCAGCTCGGCGACCCGCGCCTGCTGCTGGCGCAGCTGGGCGGCCCGGTCGACGGCGGGCACGCAATGGGCCAACCCTTCGAACGGATGCCGAGCCTGCAGATGGGCGATCTCCGCCAGGCGGATGAGAATCTTCGAGGGCACACAACCCACGTTCACGCAGGTCCCGCCCAGCACCGGGGCGGCCTCCACGAGCGTTACCTGCGCGCCACGCGAGGCGGCCTCCAGCGCCGCCGCGAAGGCCGCCGAGCCACCGCCCACGATGGCGATCCGGGTCGCGGGGCCGCCGGCCATCGACTCGGACCGCGGGCGTTCCTCCAGCAGTCGCGCTCGGTAGCCGCTCTCCGCCACGGCTCGTACCAGGGCCTCCGGCGACACCCCCTGATCCACCTCCACCCGCGCCGTGGCGCTGGCGAAATCCACATGCGCCCGCACCCCCGGCACGGCGTTCAGGGCCGCCTCGACGCTGCGCGCGCAGTGCTCGCAGGTCATGCCCGTGATCCGCAGCGACCTGCGGTTCATGGCAGGAACAACGTGCCGTAGTAAGGGAAGGCCACCAGCATCACAGCCACCAGCGCCACGCCCCAGAACACCCGACGCGCCCGGCGCCGGGCCGGCGAGACGGCGCATGCACCCTGCGTCCCGCAAACGGCCGGCACCCGGTACAACCGCCAGCCGGCCAGCCCGAGCAGCGCCGCGGTGAGGCCGATGAACACCGGCCGGTACGGCGCCAGTGCCGTGACCGCGCTCATCCAGGCCCCGCCAAGCCCGAGCGTTGCAAGTACGAACGGCCCGAGGCAGCAGGCCGAGGCGCCCAAGGCGGTGAGCAGGGCGGCGGCCAGGCCAGGCGCGTTGCCAGGTTCTACATCCGGCATGAAGACAGCTCCGCACGCAAGTGCATGATCGAACCACACCGGATTGTGCGGTCCGTACCGAGGTACGGAGTCAAGGCCCGCGCCGTCGCACGGACGGGCGGGCGACGCCCCCCTGGCGCACCCCCACGGCGGGGCTCAAAACGACAGGAACAGCCCGTAGCCCATGGTGAGCACGCCCAGCAGGACCAGACCGAGGAAGGCCGTGCGCTGGACGCGCCAACCACCGATGGTGACCGCGTAGATCGCCTTGAGGAAGTTGTTGCTGCCGGCGGCGATGAACAGGGCACCGGCCAGGCTGTGCATGCCCGCGGCGCGGTAGTGCCCGTTGAGCAGGGACAGCACGAAGGGGTCGATGTCCGTGAACCCCACCACGAAGGACAGGGCCTGGAGGCCGGCGTTGCCGAACCGGTGCAGCACCGCGTCGGTGAGCACCAGCATCACGATGAACAGCACTGCGAACAGGGCGGCGGTACCCAATTCCAGGGGGTTGTGCCCGGCGGCCTCGTCGCGCGTCTCCCGGGACGCCTGCCCCGCGCGGGCGCGTAACACGCCGTAACCGATGGCCGCCAGGCCGAACATCGTGAACGGCACCGCCGTGGCGGGAAAGAAGTCGCGGTTCAACAGGAGCACCAGGGCGAGCAGGCGCAGATACATCATCCCCGAGGCCGCGATGGTGGCGGCGGCCAGGGGAGCCCGCGCGCCGGGCTCCACGCGGCTGCGCCGGGCCAGCACGATGGTGGTGGCGGTGCTCGAATACAGGCCGCCCAACAGACCCGTGACCAAGTAACCCTGCCGGGGAAACAGATAGCGCTGGAGGATGTATCCGAGATAGGAAATGCCCGAGATGGCCACCACCGCCACCCAGATCTTGTAGGGCGTGGCGGGCAGCCATTCGGCCACCGGCCGGTCGGGCATCAGGGGGAGGATCACCGCGGCCAGCAGGAGGAACTTGGCCAGGGTGACCAGCTCCCCCGGCGCGATGCGTTCGCTCAACCGATGCGTGAACGGCCGGGCGTTGAGCACGAACACCACCGCCACGAACAGCAACACGAGAAACCACGGGGGCAGCAAGGTGGCGCTGGGACCGTAGGTATACACCACCAGAGCGATCAAAGGCTGCAGGATGCCCGTCTGCCCCGCACGGAGCTTCTGGTGATAGAACAGCAAATAGAAGAGCACCACCGCGGCCATGCCCCCCAGATACAGCCGCCAGGCGGGGTCCAGGGCGTGGAGGACGAAGCCCAACAGGGCGATGAAGGTCAAGGTGCGTGCACTGCCGGCCTTGACGTGCGAGCCCTCGGCGTGATCGGCGTTCTTCGACAGCAGGTACTCGCGCATCTCCAGCCCGGTGAGAAAGCCGAACAGCCCCACCAGGAGGAAGCGCGCCCAGAGCGCGGAGAGCAATGGTGCGAACTGGGCGCCCTCAGCCATGTGCGAAACTCACCCCCCGGGCCTCGGTGGATCAACGGTTGGCCGAAACGGGTTCATGCCCGCGACTATGCAGAGACCGCTCCCGCAAGGCAAGCGCCACCGCCCCGCTGGAGGCACCCAGCGGCCCGCCGGGTCACGGCCGCCCGCCTGCCCAGCCATCGCATCCGAAGAGACGACGCCGTCCCGCGCCGGCCAGGGCCAGCACCGCAAGCGCCCACACGATCGCCGGGCCGGAGGGCAGATCGAGGGCCGCGGACACCGCTAGACCCACCGCATAGCCCAGCGCCCCGATCAGGTACCCGCGGACCAGCGCCGTCGGCGGATCCAGCCCCCGCACCGCCAGTGCGGGTAGGATCAGGGTCGCGAATACGAGGTACACGCCCACGAGCTGGACCGAGGCGGTCACCGCCACGGCGAATACGAGATAGAAGACCACCCCTGCCGGGCGCAGCGCGTGGACGAGGAGCAGCCCTGCGTACAGTACCGCCACCACGGCCAACTGGCGCCAACCCACCCACAGGATCTGTCCCGCCAGCAGGGCCTTGATCTGCTCCCCGCCATGGGGGTGATCGGCCACCGCGAGCAGGCTGGCGGTGACGGTGAGCACGAAGGCCACGCCGATGAGCGCCTCTTGGATCTGTGGCCAGCACCGCTCGAGTCCGTGGAGGATGGCGGCGCCGATCAACGCACTGGCCCCGGCGGCGAGCTGCACCTGCCAGTCCCCGCCGTGGAACCCCAATGCCTCGGCGGCGATGACGCCGAGACCGGCCATCTGGGCCGCGGCCAGGTCTCTGAAAATGATCCCGCGGGCGAGCACCTGGCGTCCCAGCGGTAGGTGCGTGGACAGCACCAGTAGTCCCGCCGCGAAGGCCGGGAGCAACACCCCCAGATCGAAGGCACCCCAGTTCACTGCAGGGCCTGGTGGAGCCGGGCCAGCGTCACATCGAACAATCCATAAAGGTCGTCCGCGCCCGGGGCCCCGCCCACGGTGAAGGGCAACACGGCCACGGGGATGCCGGTCTGCTCCGAGAGCCACTGTGCCGGCCGCAGGTCCATGTAGGCGGCCCGGAGGATCACGCGGGCGGGCTCGCGCGCCAGGCGCTGTTTCAATGCAGCCAGATGGCCGGGCGTGGGTGGGATTCCCGGCTTGGGCTCGAGCTCACCCACGCGCTTCAGGCCCAACCAGTCCTCGAGATACACCCACTGATCGTGGTGGACCACGATCGGCAGGCCACGCAGATCGGCCCCCTGGCGGCTCCAGCGCCCGGCGCCAGTCGGCCTCGAACCGTTTCCAGCGGGCCGCGTAGTCCTCGGCGTGTCCTGGATCCAGTCGGCCAAGCCGCCGCGCCAACGCCTCGGCGATCTTCAACAGCCGTCGCGGATCGAGATGCACATGGGGATTGCCCTGTGGATGGATGTCTCCTTCGGCGCGGCTCAGACGCTTCGGGATCTCGAGCAGACGCACCTGCCGGGCCGCCAGGAAATGGCCCGGCGCGCCCGGCTGAACGGGGAAGACGCCGCGCAACGACTGCGGCCCGATGAACGTGCTTTGTGGTATATCAACCCAAAAGGCGAGGCGGCGGCCGGCTTGCACGGCGCCAAACGGAGGGGAAGATGCCGACAACCGATTATCGGACGCGCTTCAGGATCGCGCCGGGCACGCGGGTGCGGTTGCGGGACCACGACCCGGGTTACAAGGACCGGCACCGATCCAAGAAAGAGGCCGCCCCCGAGATCGAACGCTACGCCCGGCGCCTGCGCGAGCTCCAGTACCTGCTCTACGCCGAGGGGCGGCGCAGTCTGCTGATCGTCCTGCAGGCCCTGGATGCGGGCGGCAAGGACGGCACCATCCGCCACGTGCTCGGCTACATGAATCCCCAGGGCTGCCGCGTGCACGCCTTCAAGGTCCCCACCCCCGAGGAGGCCGCCCACGATTTCCTGTGGCGCGTGCACCAGGCGGCTCCACGTATCGGGGAGGCGGCCATCTTCAACCGCTCCCACTACGAGGACGTGCTCGTGACCCGCGTGCACGGCTTGGTGTCCAAGTCCGAGTGCAAGGCCCGCTACGCGCACATCAACGCCTTCGAGCGGTTGCTGGCCGACCGCGCTACGGTGATCCTGAAGTTCTTCCTGCACATCAGCGCCGAAGAACAACTGCGCCGTTTCCGCAAGCGACTCGACGATCCCAAACGCTGGTGGAAACTCAGCGAGGCCGACTTCGAGGAACGTCGGTACTGGGACGCCTATCAGGAAGCCTACGAAGACGCCCTGTCCCGGTGCAGTACCGAACACGCCCCCTGGTTCGTCATCCCGGCCGACCACAAGTGGTTCCGCAACTTGGCCGTTTCCCGGATCGTGGTCGAAACCCTGGAGGCACTGGACATGTCCTTTCCGCCCCCCAAGGTGGACATCGAGGCCCTGCGGGCACGCTGGCGGGAACTCGCCGGAAAGGAACGGGAATCCTGACCGCGGCCGACGCCGCGGTCGCCGACCCTTGCGCACGATCAATCCCCCTTTTCGCCCGGGCAATTAGCGTATAGGACCCGTTCGGTCCGACGAGAGGAGGGTTCCACCATGGCCGACATCCAAGCACTGCTCGGCGACGAGGCCGAGGATTTGCTCACGCACGTCTGCACCACCATCCCCAAGGAACGCCTGCATCCACCGGGGCCGGACTACGTGGACCACGTGGTGGCACCCAAGGACCGCAACCCGCGGGTGTTGCGCAACCTGCAGGCGCTGTTCGACCACGGCCGCCTCGCCGGCACCGGATATCTCTCCATCCTGCCGGTGGACCAAGGCGTGGAGCACTCGGCTGGCGCCTCTTTCGCGCCCAATCCGGACTATTTCGATCCGGAGAACATCGTGCGCCTGGCCATCGAGGGTGGCTGCAACGCCGTGGCCTCCACGCTGGGCGTGCTGGGCTCGGTGGCCCGCAAGTATGCGCACCGGATCCCATTCATCCTCAAGATCAACCACAACGAGCTGCTCACCTACCCCAACCATTACGATCAGACGCTGTTCGCCAGCGTGGAACAGGCCTTCGACATGGGCGCGGTGGCCGTCGGCGCCACCGTCTACTACGGCTCGCCCGAATGCCGGCGCCAGATCCAGGAGGTCAGCGAGGCATTCCAGCACGCCCACGAACTCGGCATGGCCACGGTCCTGTGGGCCTATCTGCGCAACAGCGCCTTCAAGAAGGACGGCGTCGACTACCACACCGCCGCCGATCTCACGGGACAGGCCAACCACTTGGCGGCCACCATCGACGCCGACATCGTCAAGCAGAAACAGGCTCAGACCAACGGCGGTTACACCGCCATCGGGTTCGGACGCACCCACCCCTGGGTCTACGAGCGGCTGACCTCGAACCACCCCATCGACCTGGTGCGTTACCAAGTGGCCAATTGCTACATGGGTCGCGTGGGGATGATCAACTCCGGCGGCGCTTCCGGCAGGGACGATCTGGCCCAGGCCGTGCGCACGGCGGTGATCAACAAACGCGCCGGAGGGATGGGACTGATCTCGGGCCGCAAGGCCTTCCAGAAACCCATGGCCGAGGGCATCGAGTTGCTGCACCACATCCAGGACGTCTATCTCTCCCCGGACGTGACCCTCGCCTGAGCCGAGCGCCACGCGACGGAGCGAGCACGAGTGCTCAATGCCCTGGAGGTGATGGGCATCGCCATCGTGGCCGGGCTGGCCGCGGGCAGGCTTGCCGAGCGCATCTCGGTCCCCTCGGTGGCCGGCTACGTAGTGGTCGGCGTACTCCTGGGCGAGTCCGTATTCGGCGTGTTCAATGCGACAGTGCTCGATCGGATGGGCATCGTGGGCGACCTGGCCCTGGGGATCATCGCCTTCTCCATCGGCGGAGAGTTGGAATGGCGGGTGGTCCGCCGACTCGCCCGTTCGCTGTTCCCCATCGTGCTGCTGGAGGCCTTTGGCGCCATGGTGGCGGTTACGGGCGCGGTCTGGTGGCTGACCGCGGACCCGCCGCTCGCCCTGGTGCTGGGAGCGATCTCGGCGGCCACCGCGCCGGCGGCCACGATCATGGTGGTTCGTGAGCTGCGAGCCTCCGGGGTACTGACCCGCACCCTCATGGCCGTGGTCGGCATCGACGACGCCATCGCGCTGGTGCTCTACGGAGTCGGCTCGGCGATGGCCAAGGCCATGCTGACGGGCGGGGCCGAAGTCTCCTGGACCGCGGTGGGCGCGGCCGCGGGCTGGGAGATCGGTGGCGCGCTGGCCCTGGGTGCGGCCGCCGGTCTGGCGGTGGGACCGCTGCTGTCGCGTCTCGACTCGCGCGAGCACGTGTTGTCGCTGGCCGTCGGCGCCCTGGTGGGCATCGCCGGCGTGGCCGAGTGGCTGGACTTCTCGCCCCTGCTGGCGAACATGACCTTCGGTGTACTGCTCATCAACATCGCCCCCATCTCCACCCGAGCGCTGGTGGAGGACGTATCGCTGCTGGGTGCGCCGATCCTCATCGGGTTCTTCGTGCTGGCCGGGGCGCACCTGCGGGTCGACCTCCTGCCCGCCCTGGGCCTGCTCGGATTGGTCTATCTGCTGGCCCGCATGGCGGGCAAGGTCTCCGGTGCCTGGTTGGGCGCCGTGCTTTCCGGCGCCGACCCCCAGGTCCGCCGCAACATCGGACTCGGCCTGCTTTCGCAGGTGGGCATCGCCATCGGCCTGTCGCTGGTGGTGGCCAACGAGTTCTCCGCCTACGGAGAGGCGGGAAGACGGCTGGCCGTCACGGTGATCAACGTACTGCTGGCCACCACGGTGGTGACCGAGGTGGTCGGCCCCTGGCTCACCCGACAAGCCCTGATCCGGGCCGGAGAAGCCGGACGCATGGACGAGGAACCCAGGAGAACGGTCCCATGAAACGCCTGCTCATGGTCAACCTGCACGAAATCGAATTTCTGGAGGAGACGCTCCGGATCCTGGCCCGGGCGCATGTGACCGATTGTGTGGTCCAGGAGGCCGAGTCGGTGGTCAGCCATCACACCGGCGACACCCTTGAGCCCAGCGTCATGGCCTCCATCGCCGGCCTGTTCAAGCAGGAACGCAACATCAATTACCTGATCCATGCGATCCTCGACGAGGACTGCTGCGCCTGGGTGGCCGAGCGGCTGCGCGCACTCTACAAGGAAGACCGCTACGCCTGTTCTTTCTGGTTCGTCCCCATCGAGCAGTACTGGTATCACAAAAACCCCGCCGAATGACCCCTCGCGGGCGGGTGTGGAGCGCTGGAAAAAGCGCCGCTGCACGCATCGGCAACTCGGAAGGCATGCACCATGACTCCACTCGACTTGACCGATGAACAGGCCGGCCCCTGCGCAAGGCGCTCGCCATCCACCCTGTGGAGCCGCATCGGGAGGTGGCCGACACCGAGCATGAGGCATTTCGTGAAGCACTCAAGGCGCAAGCGCAGTCCCTCAAAGAGATCCTGGCGCAGCTGCCCGGAGGGGAGAGAGCCCGACGCCCGGGCGGGGCACGACGCATGACCGGGACCTGCATCGAGCTGCCGCAGGAGCTGGCGCACCTGCGCACACTGGCCCTGGACCTTCGCTGGTCCTGGAGTCACGTGGCCGATGCGCTCTGGGAACACATCGACCCGGTCCTGTGGCGGCGCACCCGCAACCCCTGGCTCATCCTGCAAACCGTGGGCGCGGCGCGGCTGCGCGAGCTGGCGGCCGAGCCCCGATTCCGCGCGCTGCTCGAGGAGCTGGAGCGCGAACGCCAGGCCGCCCACGGCTCACCGGCCTGGTTCGCGCGCACCCACCCCGATGGCCGCCTGCGCTGTGTGGCCTACTTCAGTATGGAGTATGGGCTCACCGAAGGCCTGCCGGTCTATTCCGGCGGTCTCGGGGTGCTCGCCGCCGATCATCTGAAGACCGCGAGCGAGCTGGGCGTGCCCCTGGTGGCGGTGGGGCTGTTGTACCAACAGGGCTATTTCCGGCAAGGTCTGGACCCATCGGGCGCCCAACTCGCCTTCTTTCCTTTCAACGACCCCACCCAACTGCCGGTGCAGCCGTTGCGTGACGCCGGCGGCGAGTGGCTGCACGTGGCCATCCCCCTGCCCGGCCGCGCCCTGTGGCTGCGCGCCTGGGAAGTGCAGGTGGGCCGGGTGCGGCTCTGCCTGCTGGACAGTAACAGCCCGCTCAACAGCCCGCCCGACCGAGGCATCACCAGCGAGCTCTACGGCGGCGGACCCGGGCTGCGCCTGCAGCAGGAGATGGTCCTGGGCATCGGCGGATACCGGCTGCTGGAGACACTGGGTCACACGCCCGACGTGTGCCACCTGAACGAAGGCCACAGCGCGTTCGCGGTGCTCGAACGCGCACGATACTTCATGCAGGCGAACGACGTACCCTTCGCCGTGGCGCTCAACGCCACCCGCGCGGGCAACCTGTTCACCACGCACACGCCCGTCGAGGCGGGCTTCGACCGGTTTACCCCCGAGCTGTTCGCGCACACCATGGGCCCTTACGCGGCCGAGCTCGGCCTGCCCATGGAGGCACTCCTGGCGCTGGGCCGAGCCCGCCCGGAAGACGCCGCCGAGCCTTTCCAAATGGCCTGGCTGGCCCTGCATGGGGCCGGCGCGGTGAACGGCGTCAGCCGGCTGCACGGGGCGGTGAGCCGTGGTCTGTTCCAGCCCTTGTTTCCACGCTGGCCCACCCCCGAGGTCCCGGTGGGGCACGTGACCAATGGGGTCCACGTGCCCAGCTGGGACTCCCCGGCCGCCGACCGTCTGTGGACCCAGGCCTGCGGCAAGGCCCGCTGGCGCGAGGCCTCCGGCGCCATGGAGACGGCCATCCGCGCCCTGGACGACCGTACGCTCTGGGAGCTGCGCAGTGAAAACCGGCGCCGGCTCGTCGAGTGGGCACGCAGGCGTCTGGCCCGGCAGAGCCGCCAGTGGGGTCCCCCCATCGCCTCGCCCGAGACCGCCCTGGACCCCGATGTCCTGACCTTGGGCTTCGCCCGCCGCTTCGCCACCTACAAGCGGCCCAACCTGCTCCTGCACGATCCGGACCGGCTCGAGCGGCTGCTCCGCGACCCACGTCGGCCGGTGCAGCTCCTCGTCGCCGGCAAGGCGCACCCCCTGGACCGGCCCGGACAGGCCTTGATCCAGACCTGGAACCGCTTCATTCGCGACCGCGGGCTGCACCACCGGGTGGTATTCCTGGTGGACTATGATCTCGACATGGCCGAGCACTTGACCGCAGGGGCGGATCTCTGGATCAACACACCGCGTCGCCCCTGGGAGGCCTGCGGCACCAGCGGCATGAAGCCCCTGGTCAACGGCGGACTCAACCTCTCGGAGCTCGACGGCTGGTGGGCCGAGGCCTGGCGGCCCGGGGTGGGCTGGGCGCTCGGCGACGGCGGCGAGCACGGCGACGATCCGGACTGGGACGCCCACGAAGCCGGCCGGCTCTACGACCTGCTGGAGCAGGAGGTGATCCCGGCCTTCTACGAGCGGGACGCGCATGGCATCCCCACGCGCTGGGTGACCATGATGCGCGAGAGCATGGCGACGCTCACGCCTCGCTTCTCCACCAACCGCATGCTCCGGGAATACGTGGAAACCCACTACCTGACCCTGGCCGAGGCCCACCGGGCCCGCGCGCGCGATCATGCGGCCCTCGCCCGTGACATCACGCGCTGGCGGAACACCATCGAGAGGCACTGGGACCTTCTGCGGTTCGGCGCGGTGCGCGCCACACGGCACGGCGAACGACTGGTGTTCGATGTCGAGGCGTATCTGGACGACCTGCCCCTCGAGGCGGTCCGTATGGAGATCTACGCCGACCCACCGGAGCCGGGCGGCGCCCCGGAAATCCATGCCGCCGAGCACATGGAGCAGCTGGCGGGCGCCGTCAACGGGCACCGGTTCCGTTGCGCGTTCGCGACCACCCGCCCGCCGGAGCACTATACCCCACGGCTCGTGCCCTACCATCCGCAGGTCAGCCTGCCCCTGGAATGCCCCCGCATCCTATGGCAGCGCTAGCCCGAATGCCGCACCAGGTCGCCGTCTGCGGGGCCGGCTGCGCGACGAGCCGCTACGTGGCCTTGCAAGCGATTCGGGGAAGTACACGTTATACCTGCGACCACCTGCCAGACACAGCCCACCCACGAGGAGGAGGCCACGATGAATCCGACCGAACCGTCCCCCGCCCTGTCGGAGGAGACCCTGCGGCGCATCGACGCCTGGTGGCGCGCCGCCAACTACCTTTCGGTGGGGCAGATCTTCCTGATGGACAACCCCCTGCTCGAGGAGCCGTTGCGCCCGGAACACATCAAGCCCCGCCGCCTCGGGCACTGGGGAACCTGCCCCGGCCTCAACCTTCTCTACGCCCACATGAACCGGGCCATCCGCCAGTGGGACCTGAATGCCATCTACATCACCGGTCCCGGCCACGGCGGCCCGGCCCTGGTGGCCAATACCTGGCTGGAGGGCACCTATTCGGAGCTGTACCCCGAGGTTTCCCTCGATCGCGAGGGAATGCGTAGGCTGTTCCGGCAGTTCTCCTTCCCGGGCGGGGTACCGAGTCATTGCGCCCCGGAAACACCGGGATCCATCCACGAGGGCGGAGAGCTGGGCTACTCGCTGGCGCACGCCTTCGGCGCGGTGTTCGACAATCCCGACCTGCTCGCCCTGTGCGTGGTCGGCGATGGGGAGGCGGAGACCGGTCCCCTGGCCACCGCCTGGCACGCCAACAAGTTCCTCAATCCGGCGCGCGACGGGGCCGTGCTCCCGGTACTGCATCTGAACGGCTACAAGATCGCCAACCCCACCGTGCTGGCACGTATCGCGGACGAGGACCTGATCCGACTGTTCGAGGGTTACGGCTACCGTCCCCATCTGGTGGCCGGGAACGCCCCCATGGACGTCCACCGGCGGCTGGCCGCCACGCTGGACACCGTCATCGGCGAGATCCGCACCATCCAGGAACAAGCCCGCCGCGGGGGCGAGGCGACCCTCCCCCGCTGGCCCATGATCGTACTGCGCACCCCCAAGGGCTGGACCGGTCCCAAGGAAGTGGACGGCAAACGGGTCGAGGACTTTTGGCGCAGCCACCAGGTGCCCATCCCGGAGGCCACCACCCCCGCCCATCTGCGGCTACTCGAGGATTGGATGAAGCGCTACCGGCCGGAGGAACTGTTCGATGAACGGGGGCGCCCCCATGCGGAGATCACGGCGCTCGCCCCGGCGGGCGGGCGGCGCATGGGGGCCAACCCGCATGCCAATGGCGGCCTCCTGCTCAAGCCCCTACGTCTGCCCGACTTCGGCAGGTACGCCCTGGAAGTGAAGCAGCCGGGCGCAGTCCTGGGCGAGGCCACGCGACGGCTGGGTGAATACCTGCGCGACGTGATGCGCCTGAACGCAGACCGTGCGAACTTCCGCGTCATGGGCCCCGACGAGACGGATTCCAACCGGCTCAGCGCACTGTTCGAGGCCACCGACCGAGCCTGGATGGCGAAATGCTACGACTACGACGAGCATCTGGCCCCGGACGGGCGGGTGATGGAGATCCTCTCCGAGCACACCTGCCAGGGTTGGCTGGAGGGCTATCTGCTCACGGGACGGCACGGCTTGTTCTCCTGCTACGAGGCCTTCATCCACATCGTGGACTCCATGTTCAACCAGCACGCCAAGTGGCTGAAGGTGTGCCGCGAGATCCCCTGGCGCGCGCCCATCGCCTCGCTCAACATCCTGCTCACCTCGCACGTCTGGCGCCAGGACCACAACGGTTTCTCACACCAGGACCCGGGCTTCATCGATCACGTGGTGAACAAGAAGGCCGACATCGTGCGCGTGTATCTGCCGCCGGACGCCAACTGCCTGCTCTGCGTGGCCGACCAGTGTCTACGCTCGCGTAACCTGGTGAACGTGATCGTGGCCGGCAAGCAACCCGAGCCGCAGTGGCTGGACCTGGAGGCGGCCATCGCTCATTGCGCCGAGGGCATCGGCATCTGGGAATGGGCCAGCAACGACCAGGACCGCAAGCCCGACCTGATCATGGCCTGCTGCGGTGACGTGCCCACCATCGAGACCCTGGCGGCCGTGGATCTGCTACGCGGCCTGGCGCCCGAGCTGAAGATCCGCGTCATCAACGTGGTGGACCTCATGACCCTGCAGCCGCACGAGGAGCATCCCCACGGCAAGACCGACAAGGCGTTCGACGCCCTGTTCGGCACGGACATCCCGGTGATCTTCGCCTTCCACGGCTATCCCTGGCTCATCCACCGCCTCATGTACCGGCGGCACTGCCATCGGCATCTGCACGTGCGCGGCTACAAGGAGGAAGGCACGACCACCACCCCCTTCGACATGGTGGTGCGCAACGACCTGGACCGCTTCCACCTGGTCATGGACGCCGCCGACCGCGTGCCGGCGCTGGCCGAGCGCGCCGGACACATCCATCAGGCCATGCGCGAGAAGCTGGTCGAACACCGCATCTACATCACCGAGCACGGCCAGGACATGCCCGAGATCCGCGGCTGGCGCTGGCCGCAGGGGACATGACAGGACGAGGTCACCCCGTCGAGAGCCCACGCAAGATCGGCCTGACCGTGACATTCGACGGCGCCCGAGGCGATGCGGACCGCAAGGCGCCGGCGACAGTCCGCGACAAACCATGAGGAGAGAAAGATCCCCATGAAACCGGAAGAGAAAGAGAAGGAATCCGAAAAGCTGCGACGGGCCATCCGTTGGATCGCCGCCCGGCACGGAGACCGGCGCCGGCTGATCGAGGAGGCCAGCCTACGGTTCGACCTCTCCCCGGGCGACGAGGAATTCCTGTTGCGGCATTTCGCCGGCGCCCGGGAGGAATGAGCCGCGGGCCATCCAGTGGGCCCGTTCCTCGTGGCGCCGCAGCCACCTACCAGACCGTCCCGCCCAGGCCCGCGCCGGGCTTGGAGCGAACCGAACCAGGGAGGAAACGACCTTGCGAATCCGTTTTCACGGCGCCGACCGGGAGGTGACGGGGTCCTGTCACCTGGTGGAATGCGCGGGCAAACGCATCCTGATCGACTGCGGCCTGTATCAGGGCGGCGGCGAGCTGGACGAGATCAACCGCCGGCCGTTCGGCTTCGATCCGGCCTCGATCGATGTGCTGCTCCTGACGCACGCCCACCTGGACCACTGTGGCCGCATTCCCCTGCTGGTGGCCGAAGGGTTTCGCGGCGAGATCATCACCACCTCGGCCACCCGGGAGCTGAGCCGCCTGGTGTTGCTCGACGCGGCCCACCTGCAGGAGGAGGAGGCCGAGCGCAAGGCGCGGCATGCGGCACGCCACAGGGGGCGGCGCGTGCGAGTGGAACCCCTGTACACCACGCTGGACGCCCTCAACAGCCTGGACTTCTTCGGGCGCGTGGCCGAGTACGGGCGACCGCTGGAGCTGGGTGCCGGCATCCGCGCCAGCTTTCACGATGCGGGCCACATCCTCGGCTCGGCCAGCGTGCTCCTGACGCTCGAGGAAGGCGGCCGCCGGCGGCGCGTGCTGTTCTCCGGAGACATCGGATACGGCGGCCGACCCATCCTGCGCGATCCGCAGCCGCCCTCCGAGGTCGATGTGCTGGTCATGGAGACCACGTACGGCGACCGGCGCCACAAGGCCCTGCAACCCTCGCTGGAGGAACTCTACGGCGCGATCGAGACGACCCTCCAGGGGGGCGGTAACGTCGTGATCCCGACGTTTGCGCTGGAGCGGGCCCAGGAGGTGCTCTTCTACCTGCGCGAGGCCGTGGAAAGCGGGCGCCTGCCGCGTGCCCTGCAGGTATTCCTGGACTCACCCATGGCCATCTCCGCCACCGAGATCTTCCGCCGTCACCCGGAATGCTACGACGCCCAGACCGCGGAACTGTTTCGCAACGGCAGGGACCCTTTCGCACTGCCCAACCTGCACTTCACGCGCGAGGCCGCCCAGTCCATGGCCCTGAATCACATCCACGCCGGGGCGGTGATCATGGCCGGCTCCGGGATGTGTACCGGCGGGCGGGTGCGCCATCACCTGAAGCACAATCTGTGGCGGGACGAGTGCAGCGTCGTCTTCGTCGGCTACGCCGCGCACGGCACCCTAGCGCGCATCATCATCGACGGGGCCAAAAAGGTGAAACTCTTCGGCGAGGAGATCCCCGTGCGCGCCCGCATCCACACCATCGGAGGCTTCTCCGCGCACGCCGACGCCCGGGAACTGATGCACTGGCTGGAGGCCGTGGGCCGGCCGAAGCGCATCTTCCTGGTCCACGGGGAAGAACACGCCATGGGCGCGTTCGCGCGCCACCTCCACCACGCACGGGTCTCCATGCCGAGACTCGGGGAGACCTTCGAGATCGACTGACACGAGACACCGGGGTACTTGCGAATCTGCTCCTGGACCCGTATCCACGCGCGTGAAATCCCATCCGTTGCGCACCCATTTTTTCAAGGCCGCGGCATCGCCATCACGATTCGAGCGTGCGCACGCTCACCCGCGCCATGAGTTCGGTCAGATCACCGGGCGAAAACAGCTCCGTACCCGGCCGGCCGACCGTACCGGCACCACAGGCGACCGCCAAGCGCAACGCGTTGTCGAAACGATCGCCGCGGGCAAGGGCGCAGACGAGCCCTGCCAACATGGAGTCTCCGGCACCCACGGTGGAATCCACCCGCACGCTCGGGGCGGTGGCGTAGTAGGTTTTCGGCCCCGCCGCGAGCAGTGCACCGTCTCCGCCCAACGACACGCACACCAGATCGATCCCGCCGCGTTGTAAACGCTGGGCTTCCGCGGCCACCGCGGCCACGTCGTCCAGCGCCCTGCCCGCCAGTTCGGCGAGTTCGTAGCGATTGGGTTTGATCAGAAAAGGGTGTGCCGCCACGGCCGCACGGAGTGACCGGCCGTGCGTGTCCACTACGGGCCGCCCCCCCTGGGCTCGGATCCGACGCGTCAGGGACGCATACAGATCCGGTGGCAGGCCGGGTTGCAACGTTCCGGTGAGCACGCCGAAACCCGAGCCCGTGGTGGCCACGAAACTCTCCTGCAGGCGTTCCAGCGTCGCCTCCGGTACGGCCGGCCCCACCCCACTGATCTCGTATTGGTTGCCCGTGTCACGCTCGACAGCCGTGCCATTGATACGCGTCTCCCCCGCGACGCGCTCGAAGGTCAGCGTGTCGATGCGCCCGCGCAGCAGTCGTTCCAGAAAGCCGCCTGTCTCCCCGGCGAGCACGCAGAAAGTGTGAGCCGGAACCTGGAGCCGCTTCAGCGCCCGAGCCACGTTGATGCCATTGCCGCCCGGGTCGTACCGGGTGGCCCGGGCATGGACCTTTCGGTCCGGAAGGAGCCGATCGATCTCGTAGGTCATGTCCACGGCCGGATTGAGCGTCAGCACCGCCACGGGCGGGGGCCGACCCGCGGCATCGCCTCGCATGGGAGCAGGGACGACTCGGCCCTCCTGCATCGCCACTCACCCGCCCCCGGGGCGTGGGCGACCCGTATGCCCAGGCTGCCGGAGGACGTCCAGGAACCGCCGGTGGCGGGGCACTTCGTGGCGCAGGTGCCGGTAGACCTGCACTTTGACCAGATCGGTGACCAGTGCCGAGCCCAGAGAATAGCCCCAGATCAGCGCGATCTCCGGCCAACTGATCGGCGCGATGACCCCGAAACCGTAGGCCGCGAACAAGGTAGCGGCCAGTTTGGTGATCACCGCTGACCAGATCATGATGGGCGCCGGCCACGGACGCTCCCAGAAATGCCCTTTGGTGCGGGCCACGAACAGCACCAGGTGGCCGGCCACCGCCATCTTGAGGAACACATAGGTCTGGATCTGCGGCACGTCGAGCCGCAACCAATCCATGGCCAGCAGCAGCATCCCGAAGCTGCCCACTACGCCCACCAAACCCATGGCCGTGGCCACCGTGATGACCTGGCGCATATCCCAGCGCACCGGCCGTCGCGACAGCCCCGTGCGGTCGTAGGCGATGGTCATGATGGGCACGTCGTTGAAGAAGGCCAGCAGGATGATCATGATCGCGGTGATGGGATAGAAGCCGAAAAAGATCATCGCCAACACCACGAAGAACATGACCCGGATGGTCTCGCTGATCCGGTACACCGCATAGGCGTTCATGCGCTCGAAAATACGCCGGGCCTCCTCGATAGCCTGCACGATCACCGCCAGCCCCGGTGCGGTGAGCACCAAGTCGGCCGCGGCACGTGCCGCGTCGGTCGCCCCACTCACCGCGATCCCCACGTCGGCCTGCTTGAGTGCGGGCGCGTCGTTGACGCCGTCGCCCGTCATACCGGTGATGTGACCGCGGGCTTGCAGCAGCCGCACGATGCCGAACTTGTGTTCGGGGAAGACCTCGGCGAAACCGTCGGCCGCCTCCACCCGTTCGACGGCCTTCCCGTCGGGTGTCCCCCCCGGATCCAACGGGAGCGCACTGGCGGGTAGGATCTGCCCACCCAAGCCGAGCTTGCGGGCGATCTGTCGCGCGATGGACAGATTGTCTCCCGTCACCATCTTGACCCGCACGCCGTATTCACGGGCGCGTGCGATGGTGTTGGCCGAGTCCTGGCGGGGCGGGTCGAACAGCGAGAGGATGCCGAGCAGGGTCCAATGCTCGCCCCCCGGTCCCCTGCGTGCCACGGCCAGGGCACGGTAGCCATCGGCCGCAAAGGACTCGACCACCTGCTCCGCGCGACGGCGCTGTGCCGTGTCCATCTGCGCCAGATCCAGCACCACCTGGGGCGCCCCCTTGGTCACTCGGAACCGGCGCCCTTGCCCGTCCTCGACCAAGGCCTCGGTGCGCTTGCGCACCGGATCGAAGGGCACGAACTCCACCTGCCGATAGCGCTCCAGCACGGCTCGGTCGGCAAGTCCCTCCAGCACCGCCTCGTCGATGGCGTCCCGGTCCTCGGCCCTGGACGCCAGCGCGGCCGCCAACAGCACCGCCTGCTCGTCGGACGCGGCGAAGACCTCGATCCGCCCCAGGGTGAGCCGGTTCTGGGTGAGGGTGCCGGTCTTGTCCGAACACAGCACGTCCATGCTGGCCATCTCCTCGATGGATTCCAGCCGCGTGACGATGGCCTTCATGCGCGACAGCACCATGGCACCCACCGCCATGGTCATGGACAGTACCGCCGGCATGGCCACCGGAATGGAGGCCACGGTGAGAATCAGGGCGAACTGGACCACTTCCAGCCAGGGCGATCCACGGTGGAGCTGGACCAGCACGAGCACCACCACCAGGGCCAGACTCACGTAGATCAGGTAGTCGCCTATGGTGAGCACGGCCTTCTGGAAATGGGACACCGTCTCGGCCTGCTCCACCAGCCCGGCCGTTTTGCCGAAGCGGGTGCGCGTGCCGGTGGCGGTGACCTCGGCCACTACCTCACCCTGTTTGACCACCGTTCCCGAAAAGGCTTCGTCGCCCCGGCGCTTGGTCACCGGCAGCGACTCGCCGGTGAGGGCGGACTGGTCCACACTGAGGTAGTCGCCCTGTACGATACGCACGTCGGCCGGAATGACGTCGCCCAGGCGTATGCGGATAATGTCGCCGGGGACGAGCTGCGCCGCGTCGATCTCCTGCCAGCGGCCGTCGCGCAGCACTCGGGCCCGCCGCGCGAGCTGTTTCTTCAGAGCTTCGACTGCGTTGCCAGCGGTGTATTCCTGCCAGAACCCCACTGCCGCGTTGAACACCAGCAACGCCGTGATGATCCAGAAGTCCACCCAGTGTCGCACCAAGGCCGAGAGCACCGCCGCCACTTCGATCATCCACGGGATCGGCCCCCAGAAATACCCGGCCAGGCGGCGCAACGGCGAGACCTTCTTCTCCGGTAGCGCGTTGGGACCATAACGGGCCAGGCGGCGTTCGGCTTCCTCGGCGCTCAGGCCACCCGATGGGATATCGACGTCACTGGACGGAGCTTGGATCGTGGGGTCCACGGCCTTTCCTCGGTATCGCATCGGCCGCGCAGTGTATCACCGCCCCCGGAACGGACACTGAATCCTAATCAAGCGGGGACGACCCACATCAAGTCTTGGAGGCGCCCGGATCCGGAAGCCGCAACGAGAGCAGTGCCGCGGCCAGTACGAAGGCCGCCGACCACCACAGGCAACCCTGCAGACCGTGGCGCTGATAGACCCACCCCGATAGCACCGTTCCGGCCAGCCGTCCGGCCGCGTTGGACATGTAATAGAAACCCACACTCATTGCCACGCGGTCGCGGTCCGAATAGGCCAGGATCAGATACGAGTGCACCGCCGAGTTGACGGCGAACACCACGCCGAACAGGATCAGGCCGCCGACGATGACCGGCTGCGGCGGCCAGCCTTGCCGCAGGGCCAGGGCGATGCCCGCCGGAAACAAGGCCAGCGCGAAGGCCCACATACGGGCCGTGCTCCCACCCGGCCCCCTTCCGTGACGGCTGTGCCCGAGGAGCCGAGGCGCGCCCGCCTGGACGAATCCGTAGCCGATCACCCACAGGGCCAGGAACCCTCCCACGCGCATGAAATCCCAGCCCAGCACGTCGTACAGGAACACCGGCAACCCCACCACGAACCACACGTCGCGCGAGCCGAACAGGAAAAAGCGTGCCGCAGACAACCAGTTGATGGCCGCCACGCGGGAGAAGACCTGGGTGAATCTGGGCTTGGAGTGCATCCGCCCCACCCCGTGCGGCAGCAACCATGCGGTGACCAGGAGCACCACGGCGAGCAGTCCCGCCAGAACCCCCAGTGCCCAACGGAACCCCACCGTCTGCAACAGCGCCGCCCCGACGAAGAAGCCCGCCCCCTTCAGCGCGTTCTTGGAGCCGGTGAGCACCGCCACCCAGCGGAACAGGCGAGAGCCGCCGCCCGCCTCGCCCGACAGGGCCTTGACCGAGGCCTTGGCCGACATCTTGTTAAGATCCTTGGCGATGCCGGACAGGGCCTGCGCGGCCATCACGTAGGGCACGCTCAACCAGGCGTTCGGTACCGTGAGCAGGAGCAGCGCCACCACCTGAAGCGCCATGCCCAGATGCATGGTCAGATTGAGTCCGACGCGCGCCCCCAGCCAGCCGCCCACCAAGTTCGTGACCACGCCGAAGAACTCGTAGAACAGGAACAGCATGGCGATCTCGAAGGGCGAATAGCCCAGCCGGTGGAAATACAGCACCACCAGCATGCGGATCGCCCCGTCGGTGACCGTGAACGCCCAGTAGCCGGCGGTGACGACCAGGTAGTTGCGCAGATCGGATTGCACGGACGAGGCCTGCGGAAAACCGGATCCGCTCGCCACTATGCCAAAGTCTCCGTACGATAAGAAACGGGCCCCTCGCCCGGACTTGCTCGCGGTCAAAAAGGCGGCGCCGCATTTCGGAAGGCCGACCGAACGGCGCACGGGCCGGACACAAAACCTCCAGCGGGGGCGGCCCTCGCGACCGGTCGGAACGGCCGCACGCCACGGGATGGTGAACACGGCGCCTCTCTCGAGCGGGAGCTTTCCATTCACATGACACGGTGCCATGCTTGGTGCATGGCTTCGCGCACCTCCGAGAAGGCCTTCGGCTGGTCCTGGCGCGTCGGCGTCTTCGCCGGCATCGCGGTCTATGTGCACGCGACCTTCGTGATCCTGATCCTCTGGATCGCGCTGAGCTACTGGCTGTCCACCCACAGTGTGGCGGCGATGCTCGAAGGAGTCGGCTTCATCCTGGCCCTGTTCGGCTGCGTGGTGTTGCACGAGTTCGGACATGCCCTGACGGCCCGGCGCTACGGCATCCGCACGCGGAGCATCACCTTGCTGCCCATCGGTGGCGTGGCCTCCCTGGAGAAGATGCCGGACGACCCCCGGCACGAAATCCTGGTGGCCCTGGCAGGCCCGGCCGTGAACATCGTCATCGGCCTCGGCATCTGGGTGCTCCTGCGCCTGTCGGGGGCCGCCGCGGGACTCGGCGACCTCGGGCTGACCTCCGGCTCCTTCCTGGAGCGGCTCATGCTGCTGAACTTCATGCTGGCCGGTTTCAACCTGATCCCCGCCTTCCCCATGGACGGCGGACGGGTGTTGAGGGCCTGGCTCTCGCTGCGCATGGATCCGGTGCGGGCCACCCGGGCGGCGGCGTCCATCGGCCAGGCGCTGGCCCTGTTCCTGGGCTTGCTCGGGCTGTTCTACAACCCGTTCCTGCTGTTCATCGCGCTGTTCGTCTGGATCGGAGCGGCGGCCGAATCCGGCACCACCGAGCTGCGCACGGTGCTCCAGGGCGTGACCGTGGACCAGGCCATGCGCAGGGAGATCCACACCCTGTCCCCGGAAGACCGGCTGTCACACGCCGTCGAGCTCACCCTGGCCGGGTCCCAGAAGGACTTTCCGGTGGTGGATCCGCGCGGGCGGGTGGTCGGCATCCTGACCCACCTGGACCTCCTGCGCGGTCTGCGCGAGTCGGCAGAGACGGGACGTGTTGCGGAGTTCATGCGCACGGACTTCGAGCGGGCCCATGCCCGGGAGCCGCTGCAGGCGGTGTTCGACCGCCTGCAGGCCTGCGGATGCCGGGTGGTGCCGGTGTTGGACCACTCCGGCTCACTGGTGGGGCTACTCGATCTGGACAACATTTCCGAGCTGTTCCAGATCCGCGCCGCCCTGCGCGAACACCACACCGCCCACCCCTCCGGCGGACGGCTGCTGTAGCGGCCGGACACGACGAGGCCCCCGGCAAAGCCGGGGGCCTTCTGTCTGGACGTCGTTCCCCGACCCGGTCAGGCCGCCATGGCGGTGCGAAGCTTGCGGATGGCCTGATTCTCGATCTGTCGGATGCGCTCGGCAGAGACCCCGTACTTGCCGGCCAGTTCCCCCAGGGTCTGTTTTCGCTCGCTCAGCCAGCGGCTGACCAGGATGTCCCGGCTGCGCTCGTCGAGCTGCTCCAACGCCGCATGCAGCCGGCCCCGGTGATGCTCCGACCAGTCCTGCTCCTCCAGGGCGAGGGCCGGATCGGCGCGCCCGTCCTCGAGATAGGCGGCCGGCGCGAGGCGGTGCCCTTCCTCCTCGTCGTCGGCCGGGTCGGGATCGAAGGCCACGTCCTGCCCGGACAGCCGCAATTCCATCTCGAGCACGTCCTCCGGGGTGAGTCCGAGATCCTTGGCCACCGCCTCGACCTCCTGCCGGTTGAGCCACCCCAGACGCTTCTTGGCGCCGCGCAGGTTGAAGAAGAGCTTGCGCTGCGCCTTCGTCGTGGCCACCTTGACGATGCGCCAGTTGCGCAGGATGAACTCGTGGATCTCGGCCCGGATCCAATGCACCGCGAAGGACACGAGCCGCACGCCCATGTCCGGGTCGAAGCGCTTGACCGCCTTCATCAGGCCGATGTTGCCCTCCTGGATCAGGTCGGCCAGTGGCAGGCCGTATCCCAGATAGCCGCGGGCCACCTGCACGACGAATCGCAGATGATGGAGCACCAGCTTGCGCGCGGCGTCCAGATCCTGCTCGTCCCGCCAGCGTCGCGCCAGCGCCTGTTCCTCCTCGACCGCCAGCACGGGAAGGCTGTACACCGCGCTGATGTAGGCATCCAGGTCCCCGATCGGGACCGCGAGGACATGCTGACCCTGCACCAAGGCCTTGGACATCGCTCACCACCTCCTTCTTGGCTTGTTCTGCAACTCCCCCGAGCGGATCCGGCGGAGCCAGTCTGTATCCGAGTTTAGCACTCTCACGATGAGAGTGCTAACCACCGGAAAAGTTCACGGCTTTGGCATCGGATTTTCCATCGCCGTGCCGAGGGCAGGGCTCAGGAGACGATACGCGGCTTGAGCAACAGGGACTTGGCGGTCATCTGGGGCGGCTGGGGGATGCCCATGAGCTGCAGGATGGTCGGGGCTATATTGCTGATCCCCCCGCCGGTCAGCAGCTGCCAGGGCTGCTCGTCGATGACCAGACACGGCACCGGATACAGCGTATGCTGGGTGTGGGGCTCGCCGGTGACCGGATCGACCATCTCGTCGCAATTGCCGTGGTCGGCGGTGAGCAGCACCGAGACGCCGTTGTCCACCGCCGCGTCCAGCACCCGCCCCACGGCCTCGTCGAGCGCCTCCACCGCGCGGATGATGGCCTCGCGCTTGGCGGTGTGCCCCACCATGTCGCCGTTGGCGAAATTGACCACGATCCAGGCGTACTCCGGGTTCTCCAGGGCATGGACCACGTGGTCGGCCACCTCATAGGCGCTCATCTCGGGTTTCTGATCGTAGGTGGCCACCCGGGGCGAGGGGACCATGACCCGGTCCTCGCCGTCATAAGGCTGCTCCCGCCCCCCGTTGATGAAAAACGTGACGTGCGCGTACTTCTCCGTCTCGGCGCAGTGGAACTGACGAAGCCCCGCCTCGGATATGATCTTGCCGAGCGTGGTGCGGGGCACCTCGGGACGGAACGCGATCGAGCACGGGTAGTGAGCGTCGTACTCGGTCATGGTGACCACGCTCACGGGCAGGAAGTCGCCCCGTTCGAAGTGATCGAAATCCCGCGTGGCCAAGGCCTTGACCAGCTGGCGCGGCCGGTCGTTGCGGAAATTGAAGAACACCACCACGTCCTCGGGACTCATGGGCAAACAAGGGGGCAGTACGGTGGGCGGGATGAACTCGTCGCCCAAACCCCGCTCGTAGGCCGCGTCGATGGCCTCGGTGGCGTTCCTGGCCTGCTCGCCCTCGCAACGGACGATGGCCCGCCAGGCCTTTTCGGTACGGTCCCAGCGCTTGTCACGGTCCATGGCGTAATACCGTCCCATGACCGTGGCGATCGCCCCGTCCGCCTCGTACAAGGCCTCTTCCAGAAACGGCAGGTAGTCCTTGGCCATGCGCGGCGGGGTGTCGCGCCCGTCGGTGATCATGTGCACCAGGGGCTTGACGCCGTGCCGTTTGCACAGGTCGATCAGGGCCAGCAGATGCCGGATGTGCGAATGGACCCCCCCGTCCGAGACCAGACCGATCAGGTGGACCGGCCGCTTGGTGTCCTGCGCCTTGCGCATGGCGAACAGGAAGGCGGGATTGTCGTAGAAACTGCCGTCCTCGATGGCCTCGTCGATCCGCACCAGATCCTGCCGGATGATGCTCCCGCAGCCGATGGTGATGTGCCCGACCTCGGAGTTGCCCATCTGCCCAGGCGGCAATCCCACCGCACGCCCCGAGGCCTCCAGGGTGGTATGCGGATGGGTCGAGAAATAATGATCCAGGCGCGGGGTGTCGGCCAGCACGACGGCGTTGTTGGCCTTGCTCGGATTGCAGCCGAACCCATCCAGGATGACCAGCAAGGCACGGCGACGGATCTGAATCGGTTCTTCAGGCATCAGGTTCTCGCGATCGTTCGGGGCGGAAGCCGGGCCGCCCCTGACCCGGGCGCGGATTCTACCAGCTTCGGGGGTCAGTCGGCGCGGGGGGCGCCCGAGGTGTCGTGCTCTTCCCGCTCGGCGGCGTCGAGCTCGGCCTCCATCTCGGCATCGCTCATGACCGCCCCGCCGGCCGCATCCCCGGACCGTTCCCGTTCCGCCCGGCGCTTGACCAGGATCCGCGAGAAAAGAATCCCCAACTCAAACAACAGCCACATGGGGATGGCCAGTAGCGTCTGGGAGATGACGTCCGGGGGCGTGAGCAGCATGCCGACGACGAACACACCCACGACCACATAGGGGCGCTTCTTGGCCAAGGCCTCGGGGGTGGTCACGCCCATCATCACCAGGACCACCGTCACGATGGGCACCTCGAAGGCGGCCCCAAAGGCCAGAAAGACCAGGATGACGAAATCCAGATAGCGGGAGATGTCCGTCATCACCGTCACCCCCTCGGGCGCCGAGGCGGTGAAGAAGGCGAAGGCCAGCGGGAACACCACGAAGTAGGCGAAGGCCATGCCCAGGTAGAACAACAAGGTACTGGAGACCAGGATCGGCGCCACCAACCGTCGCTCGTGCCGGTACAACCCCGGCGCCACGAAGGCCCACACCTGATAGAGGATGAACGGCATGGCCAACACCACCGCAAGCAACAGGGCCAGCTTGAAGGGGATGAGAAACGGGGCCGCCACGTCGATGGCGATCATGGTGCTGCCTTGGGGAAGCTGCCGGGTCAACGGCCCGGCCAGCACCGTGTAGATGCGGTTGGCGAACGGGGCCAGCGCGACAAACACCACCAGCACCGCCAGCACCGCACGCAGGAGCCGGTCGCGCAGCTCCACCAGGTGCGACAGGAAGCTTTCTTCCTTGTCGGCCTCAGGCTCGGTGTGTGGGTTTTCCGTCATCGGGAGCGGTCACGGGCTGGGCGGACTGCGGGCTTGCGTCGGGCGGCGAGGAAGCCGGCTCCCGCCGCAGTAATTCCGTCGCGGAGGACGGCGCGCCAGACTCGACTCGGGCCGCGGTCTGGTCCGCCGGAGAGGCCTCGGCACCGCGCTGGATCTGCTCCTCGATGGCCTGTACGAGGCTGTCCGTCTCTCCGAGTTCCTCGCGGACCTCGGCCTGGGTCTCCTCCAACATGCCCCGCAACTGCTCGATCTCGCTCTGCTGCTTGTTGAGCATCTCGCGCAGTTCTTCGGCCCGCAACTCGCGCTCGATATCGGAGCGCACGCTGGCGACGAAGCGCTTGGCCTTGCCCACCCACAGCCCGGCCTTGCGGGCGACACCGGGCAGGCGCTCCGGACCGATCACGAGCAGCGCCACGATGAAGACGACAACGAGTTCCCAGAACCCCAGATCGAACATGACGGAAGCGGACTGCGTTCAGCCGGCGGAGCCGAGACCCGACACCCGGGGGCGGGCGGAAAACGGACCGACCCGTGGAGGAACCCCGTGCCCGCGGGGCCTACTCAAGCCTTGGCCTTGCTGTCGGTCTTGGTCTCGGCACCCGTGGCACCGGCTTCCTGGTGCTCGACCTGCTTGGCCGCGGCTTCGTCCTTGGACTCGTCGGCCTCGGCCGACTTCATCGCCTGCTTGAAGTTCTTGATGGCGGTGCCCAGGTCACCGCCCACGTTGCGCAGTTTCTTGGTGCCGAACAGGAGGACGATGATCGCCAGAACGATCAACAACTGCCAGATGCTGATTCCACCGAATCCCATGATGTGCTCACTCCAGTATTCAGTTGGGGGCGGAACGCCGGGCCTTCTCCTCCAGCCCGGAGAGGCCGAAGCGTCCGCCGAGAACGGCCAGCACGTCCCGGGGTCCCATGCCCTGCTGCGCCAGCAGCACCATGCAATGGAACCACAGATCGGCGGTCTCCTCGGCGATCCGCCGACGATCCCCATCCTTGGCGGCCATGACCAGCTCCGTGGCCTCTTCGCCGATCTTTTTCAAAATGGCATCGAGCCCCTTTCTGTAGAGGCTGGCCACGTAGGAGCGCCCGGCGTCCGCGGTCTTCCGTTGCTCGAGGACCTCGGCCAGTCGTTGCAGGATCTCGCCGTGTTCCATGCGCCGCGCTCCCGGATCTCGCTGTGCGGGGCGGGAATCCGGCCAGCATCGGAGCGGTGTCCCTTCGTCCGGCGCCGTCGAATCCCCTTGATGTCCCTATCCTAACGCAAACCGCGGTTCATCGTCGCACGGGAATGCCCGCCGCCGCCATGTGACGCTTGGCTTCGGCGATGGTGTATTCGCCGAAGTGGAAGATGCTGGCCGCGAGCACCGCATCCGCCTTGCCTTCGGTGACCCCCTCGACCAGGTGGTCCAAGGTACCCACCCCGCCGGAGGCGATCACCGGGATGCGTACCGCCTCGCTGATGGTGCGGGTGAGCGCCAGATCGAACCCGGACTTGGTCCCGTCCCGGTCCATGCTGGTCAACAGGATCTCGCCGGCGCCATAGGATGCCATCTTGCGCGCCCAGGCCACGGCATCCAGTCCGGTGGGCTTGCGGCCGCCGTGGGTGAAGATCTCCCAGCGCGGCGGGTCCTGCGCCACCTGCTTGGCGTCGATGGCCACGACGATGCACTGGGAACCCACTTTGTCGGCGGCCTCCCGCACGAACTCCGGATCGAATACCGCCGCGGTGTTGATGGCCACCTTGTCGGCACCCGCCGTGAGCATGCGCCGAATGTCCTCCACCTTGCGGATGCCGCCACCCACCGTCAGTGGAATGAACACCTCGGCGGCCACGTCCTCCACCACGTGCACGATGGTCTCACGGTCGTCGGAGCTGGCCGTGATGTCCAGGAAGGTGATCTCGTCGGCCCCCTCCCGGTCGTAGCGCCGGGCGATCTCCACCGGATCGCCTGCGTCCCGGATGTCCACGAAACGCACCCCCTTGACCACGCGGCCGGCGTCCACGTCCAGGCAGGGGATGATCCGCTTGGCCAGGGTCATTGCGTGTCTGCCCCGTGCCGATCGGCGTAGGCCTGGGCCTCGGCCAGGTCGAGGGTCCCTTCGTAGAGCGCTCGGCCGATGATGGCCGCCTCGATTCCCTCGTCCTCCACGGCGCACAGGGCCTCCACGTCGGCCATGGTGCTCACCCCACCCGAGGCGATGACCGGCACCCGCACGGCCTGGGCCAGGCGCACCGTGGCCTCCACGTTGACGCCCTGCATCATGCCGTCGCGGCTGATGTCCGTATAGACGATGGCCGCCACCCCGTCGTCCTCGAAGCGCCGGGCCAGATCGATCACGTCGTGGTGGGACAACTTGGACCAGCCGTCGGTGGCCACCCTGCCTTCGCGGGCGTCCAGGCCCACGATGATGTGGCCGGGGAATTCCAGGCACAGATCGTTGACGAAGTGCGGGGCGGAGACCGCCTTGGTGCCGATGATGACATACTGCACACCCGCGTCCAGGTAGGCCTGCACGGTGTCGGCGTCGCGGATTCCCCCGCCCACCTGGATCGGCAGGTCCGGGAACCGCTCGGCGATGCGGTGGATCACACCGGCATTGACCGGCTCACCCCGCTTGGCGCCGTCCAGGTCCACCAAGTGCAGACGCCGGGCCCCGGCATCGACCCAACGGGCGGCCATTTCCACGGGGTCGTCGGAGAACACGGTCACATCGTTCATGTCGCCCTGACGCAGACGCACGCAGTGACCGTCTTTCAGATCGATGGCTGGAATCAGGAGCATGGGTTCTGGCTCGTCGGTGGTTTGCTCGGTTTGCCGGACGGCGGGGCGCAGTCGTTCAGGGCGCCTGACCGTCCCAACGCGCGAAGTTCTCCAGCAGACGGATCCCGGCCTGGGCGCTCTTCTCGGGATGGCTCTGGATGGCGAACACGTTGTCGTGTCCGAGCGCCGAGGTGAAGGGGATGCCGTAGTCGGTCACCCCGAGACGCAGCGCCTCGGCCGTGGGATCGGCATAGTAGCTGTGCACGAAATAGAAATAGCTGTCCTGTGGGATGCCCCGCCACAAGGGGTGCGGTCCGGTCTGATGGACGGTGTTCCAGCCCATGTGCGGTATCTTGAGCGCGCGCCCGGCCGGGAGCGCATCCAAGGCGGCGGCAAAGGACTTCACCCGACCCGGAAACACGCCCAGACAGGCGGTGCCCCCATTCTCCTCGCTGGACTCCAGAAGCACTTGCATGCCCATGCACACGCCGAGAAACGGCTTGCTGCGCACGGCCTCCACGATGGCCTCGTCCAGACCCGTCTCGCGCAGGGCGCGCATGCAGTCGGCCGCGGCCCCCTGACCCGGGAACACCACGCGGTCGGCCCGCCGCACCACTGCGGGCTGCGAACTGATCCGTACGACCGTATCGGCGGGCGCCACGTGTTCCAGCGCCTTGGCCACCGAGCGCAGGTTACCCATCCCGTAATCCACGATCACGATCGTTGCGGCCATCGTTATGCTGTTTCGGCTCCGATTCGGGGGCGAAAGTTCCTCGAGCGCTCAGACGAGGGTGCCCTTGGTGGAGGGGGTCCGACCTTCCATGCGCGGGTCGGGCTCCACGGCGGCCCGCACCGCCCGCCCGAAGGCCTTGAACACGGTTTCGGCCATGTGGTGGGCGTTGCGCCCCCGCAGGCAGTCGACGTGCAGCGTGGCGCGGGCGTGATTCACGAATCCCTGGAAGAACTCCCGGAACAAGTCCACGTCGAAGGCGCCGATGCGGGCGCGTGGGTATTCGACGTGGTATTCCAACCCGGGCCGGCCGGAGAAGTCGACCACCACCCGGGACAGCGCCTCGTCCAGTGGCACGTACGCGTGACCGTAGCGCTGGATGCCACGCTTGTCGCCCAACGCGCGCTCGAAGGCCTGACCCAGCGTGATGCCGATGTCCTCCACCGTGTGGTGGTCGTCGATGTGCCGATCGCCCCGGGCGCGGATCTCCAGATCCAGCATCCCATGCCGGGCCACCTGATCCAGCATGTGCTCCAAGAAAGGCACCCCGGTGTCGAAATCCGCCGCCCCGGTACCGTCCAGATCCAGACGCACCTGGATCTGGGTCTCCAGGGTGTCGCGCCGGACCTCTGCGTTGCGACTCATGCCCGCTCCTCGAATCCGTGGACCCGCATGTCTCCCGGCCGGAAGATCCGGTTCAGCGGATTCTATCATCGCCCGCGCCCGGGGGCCCCACCTCCAGCCAGAAGGTCACCGGCCCGTCGTTGGTGAGTTCCACCGCCATGTGGGCGCCGAACCGGCCCGTTTCGCAGGCGCCGTGCAGGGCACGGGCGCGTTCCACGAACCGCTGGTAGAGGCGCCTGCCCTCGCCGGGGTCGGCGGCCTGCGAGAAGCTCGGCCGCAGCCCCTTGCGGGTGTCGGCGGCCAGGGTGAACTGAGAGACCACCAGCAACCCCCCGCCCGTATCGGAGAGACTGCGGTTCATCCGCCCCGCGCCGTCCGGGAAAACGCGATAGCGCAGCACGCGCTCCAGCAGGCGGTCCGCCTCGCGCTCCGTGTCGCCGGCCACCACTCCCAGGAACACCAGCAGTCCCGCGCGGATCTCGCCCACGATCTCACCCTCCACCAGCACGCGGGCCCTCGTCACCCGTTGCAGCAATGCGATCATGTCCCAGTCCTCATCCCGGCGCCGCCCGATACTTGGCACCGGCTCATGGCGGCGTCGGAAACATCCTACGGCACGCACCGCGCAACACCTACAGGGCACACATCCATCGGCCATGGGCGGAAAGGGGTGGGACCCGGAAAATGCTCACCATGGCAACGGAAGCCGGATCCCCGCGGACCACCAGGGAAGGCGGGCACCGGGGGATCATCAGGAACCGCGGACGCGGCGATGGAAGCGCCGCGCGCCGCGGGCCACTGGGAAACAGTGGAAAGGGACTGCGCACTCGACGCGTGCATTCCGGCCAGGACGGCCCTTGACCCGGCGAGGGATCGCCGGGTTTTTCTATGGGCGCCCGTCCAGCCACGCGAGCAGGCGGTCGCGCTCCCCGCAACCCAGAACACCCTTCGGCGAAGCTGCCAGTGCCCTGAGCAAGCGGGCCATTTCATCCGGTGAGGACAACGAGGCGTGCGGTCCTTGGCGGGGATCCAGCATGGCGATCAGAAACGCCATCATACCCCGGTCCGAGGCCAACCCCCGCTCATCCACCACCACCAGGCCGGCGTGCTGCTCCAGCACGGTCTGCACGAACATGCCGGGTGCCTGGCGCCCTCGCGTTCCAGCAACTGGAGCATCATCGAGGGCGCAGCTCGGCGAGCGCGATTTGACGACCATACCGCGCAGATCCGGATAACGCTCCAGAAAGCGCCGGGCGGCCGCCCGCAGGGCCGCGGTGTGATCCCGGTGGGGAGGATTCACGCCGCGGACACGGACGCCACCGATGCCACCCACCAGTTCGATGGGCTCACGGGGTACACCCAACCCGATCTCCACCTCGGGACAAACCGGAACCAAACGGAACAAATGCCGCAGCAACTCCAGCACCGGCCGGGCCGGCCGCGCCGTCGCGTCATAGCGCACGGGGTGCCCAAGGAGGCAGGCGCTCACGGCGATCGGAAGCGCAGCCCCCTGAGGCCGGCAACGCAAAGAGCCGGACCCCGAAGGTCCGGCTCCCGGTTTACCTCCAGACGTGGTCGGGACGGACGTTACTTCTTCATGCCGCCGCACTTGCCCTCGCCGCACTTGCCCTCACCCTTCTTGTCAGGCTTGGCTGCCTTGTCCATGTTGCCGCATTTGCCCTCGCCTTTCTTGTCGGACTTGGCCCCCTTGTCCATGTTGCCGCATTTGCCCTCGGCATCCTTCATCTGTTTTTCCATCATGCCGCCGCACTTGCCCTCGCCATCCTTGCCGGCCACCATGTAACCATCGGCCAGACGCGTCATGCCGAAGGGGTTTTCCGTGGCGCCAGCACCACCCATGGCAAGGGTGGAGGCCAGCGCGATGCCGGCGGCGGTGACCGTGGCGGTCTTGGCACAGGTCTTCTTACTCATCATCGATCTCCTCTCTCCGAGTCTGTACTGCGCGAACAGGCCGTCGAAAAACGGTCGCGAAAGCCGGTCGCTGCGTCGTGTCTCCGCGCGCCGGGCGCTCGAAACACTCGCGACGTTTTCAACCGCCTTCCAAGGCGCCCCATCTCGGGGCGCACAACCAGGGTACGCACCCAGGGGTTGGTTGGATGCATCCAGCGGCTCAGGGCCCGGCGGTGGCTTCGTCGATCGCCGCCACGATGGCGTCCTCCACCTCGGCCAGCACCTTCCCCGCGGGGCTGGATCCAGCCACCACGGTGGGACGGACGAACAATACCGTAGTCCGCCCTCCCCTGTGAATCACCGTGACGCGCTGGGGACACAGGGCCAGCATGTCCGGGTCCTCGTTGCCCACGCGGTTGGCGTACCATCCGTTGCAGACCACCAGCACGCGAATGGCTTCCAGCCCGTTGCGGTTGTAGTCCTCGCCCCATTGGTCCCGAAACCGAGCGATGTTCGCTCCGATGTCGGCCTCGAACACCACCCACATGCGATGCGCCTCGAGCGCCTCGTGCAGGGCTTCGTACACTTCGTCCACGGGGGCCTGCACGCTTTTCTTGTAAAGCACCCCCGCGGCGTGCGCGGTGCCCGCGCTCAGCAGAATCGTCACCCAGGCGACCCGCAGCATCCAATGTGGTTTCATTGCGGTTGCTCCCGATTCGGTCTCGGAGTTGGTTATCCTAGCAGGGCCTCCAACACAGCGAGAGGCCGCACGCAGGATGCACGCGGCCGGGACCGAGGCATGCACGGATATGCAGCGGCATCGGGTAATTCCACAGGCATGCGGGACAACCGATTTGCAACGCTCTGCAGAGGCGAACATCCACCATCCAACCGGCTGAATCACCCATGACCCGACAGATCCTCACCGCACCCTATCCCCAGGCCCGACCGCGGCGCATGCGCCGGAACGATTTCTCGCGCCGCCTCATGCGCGAACACCGGGTCACGCCCGACGATCTGATCTATCCGGTGTTCGTCACCGAGGGCACCAATCACCGCGAGCCCGTACCGTCCATGCCGGGAGTGGAACGGATGAGCATCGATGAGCTGCTGGAAGAGGCCGGCGAGGTCCTGCGCCTGGGCATTCCGGCCATGGCCCTGTTCCCGGTGACGCCGCCCGAACGCAAATCCGACGACGCCGCCGAGGCGTACAATCCCGACGGGCTCGCGCAACGCGCCGTGCGTCATCTCAAGGAGAATCACCCTCGGCTGGGGATCATCACCGACGTGGCCCTGGACCCCTTCACCAGTCACGGGCAGGACGGTCTCGTCGACGAGACCGGCTATGTGCTCAACGACGAGACGGTGGAGGTCCTGGTCAAGCAGGCCCTGTCCCACGCCGAGGCCGGCGCAGACGTGGTGGCGCCCTCGGACATGATGGACGGGCGCATCGGCGCCATCCGCAAGGCACTGGAGGAACGGGGCTACGCACACACCCGTATCCTGGCCTATTCGGCCAAATATGCCTCGAGTTACTACGGCCCGTTCCGGGACGCGGTGGGTTCGGCCGCCAATCTGGGGGGAGGAAACAAATACAGCTATCAGATGGATCCGGCCAACAGCGACGAGGCCCTGCGTGAGGTGGCCATGGACCTGGCCGAAGGCGCCGACATGGTGATGGTCAAACCGGGCATGCCTTACCTGGACATCATCCGCAGGGTCAAGGACACCTTCGGTGTGCCCACCGCCGCCTATCACGTCAGCGGCGAATACGCGATGCTCAAGGCCGCGGCCATGAACGGCTGGCTGGACGAACGGGCCTGCGTGCTGGAGGCCCTGGTGGCCTTCAAGCGCGCCGGGGCGGACATGATCCTGACCTATTACGCCAAACAGGCGGCCCAATGGTTGCGCGAGTCATGACCGACCGCTATGCCGTGGTCGGCCATCCCGTCGCTCACAGCCAATCGCCGTTTATCCACGCCCGGTTCGCCGAGCAGACGGGCCAGGACATGACCTACGAGGCCTTGCTCGCTCCCCTGGACGACTTTGCGGGTACCGTGCGCGGTTTCTTCGGCGCGGGCGGACGTGGGGTGAACGTGACCGTGCCGTTCAAGCTCGAGGCCTACGAGTTGGTGGACCGCGTGGGCGGTTGGGCCGAACGGGCCGGCGCCGTCAATACCATCGCCGTGCAGGCCGACGGCACGCTGCTCGGTGAAAACACCGACGGGATCGGCCTGGAACGCGATCTGACCGCCAACCTCCAGGTCCGCATCGCGGAGCGGCGGTTGCTGGTGCTGGGCGCCGGGGGCGCGGTGCGCGGCATCCTGGAGCCCTTGCTGCGGTCCGAGCCCCGGGAACTGGTCATCGCCAACCGCACCGTGGCGCGCGCCGAGCTGCTGCGCGACCTGTTCTCGGATCTCGGCCCCGTGCAGGCTTGTGGCCTAGACGCCCTGGCCGGCCGGGATTTCGACGTGATCCTCAACGGCACCTCGGCCAGCCTCGCCGGTGAAATTCCGCCCCTGCCACCCGGCCTGTTCGCCCCTGGAGCCGTGGCCTACGACCTGTTCTACGCTCCCCGCCCGACGGCCTTCATGCGCTGGTCCCTGGAACAGGGCGCAGCGCGCGTCTTCGACGGGTTGGGCATGTTGGTGGAACAGGCCGCCGAGTCGTTCTTCATGTGGCGGGGCGTACGTCCCGAGACCGGGCCCGTGATCGCGGCGCTGCGCGCCAAGCTCGTGGGCGGGTGATCGAGCACCCTCAGCCCACCAGGAGTTTGACGAGGGCCACCACCAGCGCCCCGGTTCCCAGCGTGATGCTGACCGACCAGCGCATGAAGCGATCCATGCGACGGTTGAGTTCCAGCAGTTGGGTTTCGATGGATTCAAAACGCTTGTCCCCCTGCTCGAAGCGCTTGTCGATTTGCTCGAAACGCTTCTCCACCTGCTCGAAACGCTTGTCGATTTGTTCGAAACGCTTCTCCACCTGCTCGAAACGCTTCTCCATGAGCCGGAAGCCCTGTTCCATGAGCTCCCGCTGGTGCTTGAGCTCCTCCTCCACCCGCACCAGGCGCTCACGCAGCTCGAGCTCGTAGACGGCTGGCGGCTTGCCCAGCGACTGCTCGGCCAACCACTCGCCCAGGTGCGCCTTGATGAATTCGATGTCTTCCCGGCTGAGCGCCACGGCCTACCTCCCGACCTTTGGTTTCCCAATTATAGGGTTATCGGGCGACCGCCCTCGGCCCCCCTCATGCCCCGCTCCCATGACGGTCTTTGAGTCGCACGTAATGGGCGGCGATGTACGCCATGTACTCGAGCTCACGATCCGTTAGCCGACGCGCGCGACGCGCGGGTTGACCCAGCCACAGCCAGCCGCCTTCGATGCGCCGGCCCGGCGGAACCAGGCAGCCCGCCCCGAGCATGGCCCGCGGCTCGATCACCGCCCGGTCCAACACCACGCTGTTGACCCCGATGAAGGCACCGTCGCCCACGGTGCAGGCGTGGAGCACCGCCCGGTGCCCCACGGTCACCTCCGCGCCCACCGTCAGCGCGATCCCGCCGGGGTTATAGGGGGAGTCGTGCGAGACGTGCAGCACGGCGCCGTCCTGGATGTTGCTCCGCGCCCCCACACGGATCTCCTGCACGTCGCCCCGTAATACGGCCTGCGGCCAGATGGACACATCGTCCTCCAGCACCACCCGTCCCACCACCACGGCGGAGGGATCCACATGCACCCTGCGGCCGAACCTCGGAGAGATCCCCTCGAACGTCCGGATCGTCATGAGAGATCACCGCATGGTCACCAACTCTTCGGCGCTGGTGGGATGAATGGCCACGGTGTCGTCCAAATCGCGCTTGGTCGCCCCCATGCGCAAGGCCACGGCGAAACCCTGCAGCATCTCGTCCACCCCCGGCCCGATGAGATGACAGCCGACCACCCGTTCCCTGGGCCCCACACAGACCAGCTTCATGGCCGTACGCGGTTTGCGCTCGGTCAGTGCGTGGTACATGGAAACGAAGCGCGTTTGGTACACCTTCACCGCCGGACCGTGCCGCTCCCGCGCTTCGGTTTCGCTGAGTCCCACGGTTCCCAACGGCGGATGGGAAAACACCACCGTGGGAATCCACTCGTAGTCCAAATGCCGTTGCGGTTGGCCGCCGAACAGGCGGTCGGCCAAGCGCCTGGCGGCCGCGATGGCCACCGGGGTGAGCTGCACGCCGCCCGTGACGTCGCCCACCGCATAGATCCCCGCTACGTTGGTATTCTGATACCGGTCGGTGACGATCTCGCCGCCGGGTCCGGTCTCGATTCCAACCGCCTCCAGGCCGAGGCCTTCGGTATGGGGACGTCGCCCCGTGGCCCAGATCACCGCGTCCAGGTCCTCCGTGACGTGACCATGACCGCAGACCAGCGTCCTGCGGCCGTCGGGCTGGAGTTCCACGTGATCCACGCGCGTACCCGGAAACAGGTCGATCCCCTGGTCCAGCATGGCCTCCATGAGCCCGTCGCGAAGCATGCCGTCGAAACGGCGCAGGAGCTGCTCGCCGCGCAGGAACAGGCTGACCTCGCTACCCAGCGCATGGAGCACGCCGACCAGTTCGGCGGCGATATAACCCGCTCCCACCACGGCCACCCGGCGCGGCAGGGCCTCGAGCTCGAAAAAGCCGTCGGACGTGATGCCCAGTTCCGCGCCGGGTACTTCGGGCACTTGCGCACGACTCCCCGTGGCGACGACCACATGATCCGCTTCCAGACGCCGCCGACCGACTTGCAGGACATGCGCCTCCAGAAACCGCGCCTTGCCCTCGATGAGATCCACCTCGGCGTCGGCCAGATAATTGCGGTACCAGCTGTTGATGCCGGCGATGTAACGCTCGCGCCGCTCCACCAGCGCCGCCCAGTCGAAATCCTCCACGGAGATCGAGAATCCATAGCCACGGGCATCGTGCAGGGCGTGGGCGAACTGCGCCGCATACCACATGATCTTCTTGGGCACGCAACCCCGGTTCACGCAGGTCCCGCCCAGGCGCCCCGCCTCCACCACGGCACAGCGAGCCCCGTGGGCCGCCGCGCGCTCCACCACCGAAAGTCCGCCCGAGCCGGCGCCGATGGCGATCAGATCGTAGTGTTCTGGCATACTGGAAGGTTCGCGTAACGGTCCCGCCATGCTGCAGTAAGCCCGGCCATGCGTCAAACCCATGCCACCTCCCGCCCCGGCGCCACCCGTACCCTGCAAGAGCGGCTGCGAGCCTATGCGCAGCTCATCCGTCTGGACCGGCCCATCGGGATCTGGTTGCTGCTCTGGCCCACTTTGTGGGCCCTGTGGATCGCTTCGAAAGGCCACCCCGACCCCGAGGTCGTGGCCGTCTTCGTGGCCGGCGTGGTGCTCATGCGTTCGGCCGGCTGCGCCATCAACGACTTCGCGGACCGCCACGTCGATCCCCTGGTCACCAGGACCCGCGACCGCCCGCTGGCCCGCGGCGCCATCCGTCCGGCCGAGGCACTGGCGGTGTTCGCGGCCCTGAGCCTCACGGCCTTCCTGCTGGTGTTGCAACTCAACGCCCTGACCGTGAAGCTGGCCGTGGGAGGCGTGGCGCTGGCGGCCAGCTACCCCTTCATGAAACGATTCCACCACCTGCCCCAGGTCCATCTGGGGGCCGCCTTCGGCTGGGCGGTGCCCATGGCCTTCGCGGCCCAGACCGGCACCCTCCCGCCTCCCGAAGGCTGGCTGTTGTTCCTGGCCACCGTGTTCTGGGCCACGGTCTATGACACCTTTTATGCCATGGCCGACCGCGAGGACGACCTACGCGTGGGCGTGAAGAGCACGGCCATCCTGTTCGGCCGCCACGACCGACTGATGGTGGGCCTGCTGCAGCTCGCCCTGCTCGCCACCCTGGCCGCAGTGGGCCTGTTCGCCGGACTGGGCTGGCCGTATGCGGTCGCACTCGGCGCCGGCGCAGGGCTGATGGGCTATCACCAGTGGCTGGCGCGCAACCGGGATCCGGGGGGCTGCTTCCGTGCCTTCCTGCACAACAACTGGTTCGGACTGGTGATCTTCGCCGGCATCGCCGCCTCCTACGCCTTGTGAGGTCGGGTGCGGGCCACGGCCCATAGATCCACGCGAGCGGCCCCAGCGCGACGCAGGACACGGGCCAGTTCGGCCGTGGTGGCGCCCGTGGTCACCACGTCGTCCAACACGGCCACGTGCATGCCCGCAAAATCGCCCCGCGCGGCGAAGGCCCCGCGCACGTTGCGCCGGCGCGTGCGCAGATCGGCGCCCACCTGGGCGGGCGTGGCCCGCACCCGCCGCACGCCACGGCAGTCCAGGTCCACACCCAGACGTCGGCGCAGCGCCCGGCCGATCTCTACCGCCTGATTGAATCCGCGCGTGCGCAGTCGCTCGCGATGCAGCGGCACCGGAACCACGCACCGGGGCAGTGCCCCGGCCTCCTCCAGACGCCCCGCCAGCAACGCGCCGAGCAGGGGCACCAGGGAGAGGCGTGCGTGGAACTTGAGATCCTGGATCCAACGGTCCACGGGAGGCGCGTACATCAGGGGAATCACCGCCGTATCGAAGGGCGGCGGCCGGCGCAGGCAGGCGCCGCACACGCCGACCCCGGAGGCGGGCAGCGGGAGGCCGCAACGCCGGCAGCCGACGTCGATCCAGGGCAGGTCGGCGCGACAGCCCGCGCACAGATCCAGCCCTCCCTCGCCCGGCGCCCCGCACCCCACGCAGACCGGCGGCCAGGCCAGCGCGGTCAGCCCCTTTGCAAGCCGGGCCAGATGGCCGATCATTGACTGCCCGCAGCGAAGCACGGCCCCTCCCCCATGGATACCGACCCGATCCGACACGACTGGACCCGCGAGGAAATTCTGGACCTGCTCGCCCTGCCCTTCAACGACCTGCTCTACCGGGCGCAGACGGTCCATCGGCGCTTCCACGAACCGAACACGGTGCAAGCCAGCACCCTGCTTTCCATCAAGACCGGGGGCTGCCCCGAAGACTGCGCCTACTGCCCGCAGAGCGTGCATCACGACGTGCCCCTGCAGCGCGAGCGACTGCTCCAACCCGCCGAGGTGCGGCAGGCCGCCCGCCGAGCGCGCCAGGCCGGCGGAGAACGCTTCTGCATGGGGGCGGCCTGGCGTCAGCCCAGCGACCGGCAGCTCGAGCACGTGCTGGAGATGATCCGGGTGGTGAAGGAGGAAGGTTTGGAGACCTGCGTCACGCTGGGCATGCTCACCGAGACCCAGGCCCGGCGGCTCGCGGCGGCCGGTCTGGATTATTACAACCACAACCTGGACACCGCGCCCGAGTTCTACGGCTCCATCATCACCACCCGCCAGTACGAGGACCGTCTGCGGACCCTGGAGCACGTGCGCCGGGCGGGAATCAAGGTCTGCTGCGGCGGAATCCTGGGCCTGGGCGAGGATCGTTCGGTACGCGCCGGGCTGCTCGCGCAGCTCGCCACCCTGCCCGAGCATCCCCACTCGGTGCCCATCAATCTACTGGTGCAGGTGGAGGGTACGCCGCTGCACGGCACCCCACGGCTCGACCCGCTGGAATTCGTGCGCACGGTGGCTGCCGCGCGCATCCTCATGCCACGGGCGCAGGTGCGCCTGTCGGCCGGGCGCGAACAGATGAGCGACGAGTTGCAGGCCCTGTGCTTCCTAGCCGGGGCCAACTCCGTGTTCTACGGAGAGCGCCTGCTCACCCAGGCCAACCCGGCCGAGGACCGCGACCGGGCGTTGTTCGAACGGCTGGGCCTGCGGGTGGGCCGCCTGGATACCGGCCTCAACGCCTGACCGCGTCGAGGCTCACCACCGGCTCGTCGCCCACCACTTCGGCGCTGTGCACGGCCCCGGCAGGCACATGCAACATGTCCCCCGCTTCCAGCACCACCGTCCGGCCGCCCATGGTCATCCGGAATCTGCCGGACAACACCCCGTCGATCTTGTCCACCGCATGCGTGTGATCCGGGAAGAACGTGCCCGGCGGGTAGACATACCGGGTCACGACGTAGCCCAGGGATTCCAGGCGGCGGCGCATGGCCGACTCGGTGAGGGGACCGTCGCGTTGTTCGTCCCAGTGATCGAGCCGCATGGATCGTCCTCCTTCGCTGACATGGCCCAGCCATGGGAGTGTAGCGCAGCGGCCGGTGTCCTCCGGAGCCTGGCGAGGCGGTGAACCGGACTGGATCACCCGGCCTGTTCGTGACCGGCACCGACACCGGCGTAGGCAAGACCTGGGTGGCGGCGGCCTTGGCGCGCGTCCTGCATCGGCGCGGAATGCGCGTCCGCGCCCGCAAGCCGGTGGAAAGCGGCTGGACGCAGGCCGCCGCCAGCGACGCCGCACAACTGCGGGAGGCGGCGGGGGCTTGGGAAGCCTTGGATCGGGTCTGTCGTTGGCGGTTCCCCGAACCGGTCTCGCCGGCATTGGCCTCTCGGCGCAGCGCTGCGGGCCTGACCGTCTCGCGGCTCGCCGAGACCTGTCTGGCGGGGGAAGGCGGGTTCGTCCTGGTGGAAGGGGCGGGCGGTTTCCTGTCCCCCATCGCCGAAGATGGCCTGAACGCGGACCTGGCCCTGGTGCTGGGTTTCCCGGTCTTGGTGGTGGCGGCCGACCGCCTGGGCGCGGTGAACCACACCCTGCTCACCCTGGAAGCCGTGCGGCGCCGCAGGCTGCACGTGGCCGGGGTGGTGCTCAATGCGGTCCAACCCGAAGCCGGCCGCCTCGAGAACGCCGCCGAGATCCACCGGCTGGCTGGGCTGGCCGTGGCGTCGATCCCCCACGGCGGCGATCCCTCACACGCGCTTGTGCCCTGGCTGGACACCCTCTGCCCGCGCGTGCGCTGACGGGAGAATCGGGTGTGCCCAGCGGGAAATGGGCCCGGCCCCCGCGCATGTCTCGCCGCCGAGCCGCTCCCACGCCGGTGAACACCGTGCCCACGAAAAAGGCGGCCCGGAGGCCGCCTTCCTCGGGACGCCGAAAGGAACCGCCCCGATCAGTTCACCTTCGGATCCAGCTCGCCGCTGGCATAGCGCTTGACCATGGTCTCCAGATCGATCGGCTTGATCTTGGAGGCATTGCCCGCGGTGCCGAAGGCCTCGTAACGGGCCTTGCAGATCTCCTTCATGGCGTCTTTGGATGCCTTGAGATACTTGCGCGGATCGAAGTTCTTGGGATTCTCGGCCAGGTGCCGGCGGATGGCGCCCGTGGAGGCCAGGCGCAGATCGGTGTCGATATTGACCTTGCGCACGCCGTGCTTGATGCCCTCCTGGATCTCCTCCACCGGCACACCGTAGGTCTCGCCGATGTCGCCGCCGTATTCGTGGATGATCGCCAGCCAGTCCTGGGGCACGGAGGAGGAGCCGTGCATCACGAGATGCGTGTCCGGAATCCTGGCATGGATCTCCTTGACCCGTTCGATGGCCAGGATGTCGCCCGTGGGCGGGCGGGTGAACTTGTATGCGCCGTGGGAGGTCCCGATGGCGATGGCCAGGGCATCCACCCCGGTCTTTCTGACGAAGTCGGCGGCCTGGTCGGGATCGGTGAGCAGCTGATCCATACTGAGCTTGCCCTCGGCCCCGGAACCGTCCTCTTCGCCCGCCATGCCGGTCTCCAGCGAACCCAGGCAGCCCAGCTCGCCTTCCACCGAGACGCCGCCGGCATGGGCCATCTCGCAGACCTTGCGCGTGACCTCCACGTTGTAGTCGTAGGTGGAGGGCGTCTTCATGTCGGGCATGAGGGATCCGTCCATCATCACCGAGGTGAAACCGAGCTGGATGGAGCGCAGGCACACGCCTGGATCGGCGCCGTGGTCTTGGTGCACCACGATGGGAATGTCCGGCCACTGCTCCGCGGCCGCCTGCATGAGATGGCGCAGGAAGGGGGCGCCCGCGTAGGCGCGGGCCCCGGCCGAGGCCTGCATGATGACCGGGCTGTCGGTCTCGGCGGCGGCTTCCATGATGGCGTGAACCTGTTCCAGGTTGTTCACGTTGAAGGCCGGCACGCCATAATCGTGTTCGGCTGCATGGTCCAGCAACTGTCGTAGCGTGATCAGGGCCATGGTGTTCTCCTCTTCTGGTTGAGCTGGAAACGGTGGTGCCCGCTCCGCCCTGCCGGGCGGGGCGCGACACCGACGCGGGGACGACTATTGCTCGGCATCGACCAGTTCACCGACGCGCACGATCTTCATGGCGTTGGTGCCTCCGTCGACGCCCATCAGGTCCCCCTTGGTGATGATCACCAGGTCGCCGTCCTCGACCACCCCGCGCGCCTTGAGCAACTCGATGGCGTCACGGTTGGCCTGGGCATGGCTGGTGTGCACCGTCTTGATGTTGGCCGGATAGACCCCGCGGTAGAGGGTCACCTTGCGACTGGTGTGCACATGGCGCGTGAGCGCGTAGATGGGGATGCCCGAGCTGATCCGGGACATCCACAGGGGCGTGGACCCGGACTCGGTCAGCGCCGCGATGGCCCGCACGCCCAGATGATTGGCGGTATACATGGTGGCCATGGCGATGGCCTCGTCCACGCGCTGGAAACGCGTGTGAATGCGGTGATCCGAGCGCGTGGCCACCGGCTGGGCCTCGGCGGCCCGGCAGATCCGCCCCATGGCCTTGACCACCTCCACCGGATACTCACCCGAAGCCGTCTCCGCCGAGAGCATGACCGCATCGGTGCCGTCCAGCACGGCGTTGGCCACGTCGAAGACCTCCGCGCGCGTGGGGATGGGGCTGTGGATCATGCTCTCCATCATCTGCGTGGCCGTGATCGCCACGCGGTTGAGCGTGCGGGCCTTGTGGATGAGCCGTTTCTGCACGGCCGGCAGCTCGGCGTCGCCGATCTCCACGCCGAGATCACCGCGCGCGATCATGATCCCGTCCGAGGCGAGGATGATCTCGTCGACCACCTCCAGCGCCTCGGGTCGCTCGATCTTGGCGATGATCCCGCCGGTGCCGCCCGCCTGGCGCAGGAGCAGGCGCGCCTCGCGCACGTCCTCGGCGTCCCGCGGGAACGAGACGGCCAGATAGTCCACCCCCAGCTCGGCGGCCAGTTCGATGTCGGCGCGGTCCTTCTCCGTCAAGGCGGGGGCGGAGAGTCCGCCGCCGAACCGGTTGATGCCCTTGCTGTCGCTCAGCGGGCCGCCCACGCGCACGCGCGTGACGATCTCTTCGCGCGAGACCTGCTCCACGTCCAGCACGAGGCGTCCGTCGTCCAGAAGCAGCACGTCCCCCGGCCGCACGTCCTCCGGCAACCGTTGGTAGGCGATGCCCACCCGCTCCACGGTGCCGGCGTCCGGGGCCAGCCGGGTATCCAGGACGAACGGCTCGCCCTCCTCGAGCACCACGCACCCCTCGGCGAAGCGCTCGATCCGGATCTTCGGCCCCTGCAGGTCGCCCAGGACTCCGATGTGGCACTGTTGCGCCTCGCAGAACGCGCGCACCCGGCGAACCCGCTCACGGTGTGCTTCGGGCGTGCCGTGGGAGAAATTGATCCGCACCACGTCGACGCCCGCCGCCAACACCGCCTCCAACACCCCATCGGCATCCGTCGCCGGACCGATGGTGGCGATGATCTTGGTGCGGCGATGGCCGCGTGCATGTTCCTGGGCGTTCGACTCGGGCACGGATCCGTCAGGCGGTCTCGCCCGCCGCGGTCGCGGCGCGCTCCTCGAGGATCGCCACGGCCGGCAGCTTCTTGCCTTCGAGGAACTCCAGGAAGGCGCCGCCGCCGGTGGAGATGTAAGAGATGCGCCCGGCCAGGCCGTACTTGTCCACGGCCGCCAGGGTGTCTCCGCCCCCGGCGATGGAGAAGGCATCGGATTCGGCGATCGCCTCGCCGACGATCCGGGTCCCTTCACCGAACTGGTCGAACTCGAACACACCCAGAGGGCCGTTCCAGACGATGGTCCCCGCCGCCTTCATCATTTCCGCGTACCGGGCGGCGGTCTCGGGGCCGATGTCGAAGATCATGTCGTCGTCGGCCACCTCGTCCACCTTCTTGATGACCGCCTCGGCCGACTCGGAGAACGCTTTGCCCACCACCACGTCCGTGGGCACGGGGATCTCCCCGCCCTTGGCGCGGGCGGCCTCCATCAGGCGCCTGGCCTCGTCCACCAGATCGGGCTCGTACAAGGACTTGCCCACGTTGTAACCGGCTGCGGCGATGAAGGTGTTGGCGATGCCGCCGCCGGGAATGAGCTGGTCGACCACCTTGGACAACGATTCCAGCACGGTGAGCTTGGTGGAGACCTTGGATCCGCCCACGATGGCCACCATGGGACGGGCCGGATCGTGCAGCGCCTTGCCCAGGGCCTCCAGCTCGGCGGCCAGCAGCGGGCCGGCACAGGCCACCGGGGCGTACTTGGCCACCCCGTGGGTGGATGCCTGGGCGCGATGGGCGGTGCCGAAGGCGTCCATGACGTACACGTCGCACAGGGCGGCGTACTTGCGGGCCAACGCGTCGTCGTTCTTCTTCTCGCCCGGGTTGAACCGGACGTTCTCCAGCAGCACCACCTCACCCTCGGCCACCTGCGGCGGGTTGTCGAGATAGTCCTGGATCAGACGCACCTGACGACCGAGCAGCTCAGAGAGGTGCTCGGCCACGGGACGCAGTGAGTACTGTTCCTCGTAGACCCCTTCGGTGGGCCGGCCCAGGTGGGACATGAGCATCAGGCGCGCGCCCTGCCCGATGGCCTGCTCGATGGTGGGCAGGCTGGCGCGGATCCGCTTGTCGCTCGCGACCTTGCCGTCCTTGATGGGGACATTGAGGTCCTCACGGGAAAGCACGCGCTTCCCGGCGAGATCCAGGTCGGTCATTTTGATGATGGACATGGGGGAATTCCTCGGACTTCCGAATGCAGCGCGATGAGGCGCGACGCCGCCCCTGCCGGATCGCGGCAGGGGCGTTTCGTCCGCCGGGTCGGAACGACGGTCAGCCGGCCACGTGACGCACCAGACGCAGCATGTTGCAGGTATAGCCGTACTCGTTGTCGTACCACGAGACCACTTTGACGAAGGTGTCGTCGAGCTGGATACCGGCACCGGCGTCGAACACCGAGGGCGTGCTGCAGCCACGGAAGTCCGTGGAGACCACCTTCTCTTCGGTGTAGTCCAGCACACCGGCCAGCGGGCCGTTCTCCGAGGCCGCCTTCATCGCCGCGCAGATCGCATCGTAGCTTGCGGGCTTGTCCAGCTCCACCGTCAGGTCCACCACCGACACGTCGGAGGCCGGGATCCGGAAGGCCATGCCCGTGAGCTTGCCGTTGAGCTCGGGCAGCACCTTGCCCACCGCCTTGGCCGCGCCCGTGGAGGAGGGAATGATGTTTTCCAGGATGCCGCGTCCGCCCCGCCAGTCTTTCTGCGAGGGGCCGTCCACCGTCTTCTGGGTGGCCGTGGCCGCGTGCACGGTGCTCATCAGGCCGCGCTTGATGCCCCAGTTGTCATGCAGCACCTTGGCCACCGGCGCCAGGCAGTTGGTGGTGCAGGAGGCCGCCGAGATGATCTGCTGGCCGGCATAGGTCTCGTGATTGACCCCGTAGACGAACATGGGCGTGGCGTCCTTGGACGGGGCGCTCTGCACCACCTTCTTGGCGCCTGCGGCGATGTGCTTCTGGCAGGTCTCCTCGGTGAGGAAGAAGCCTGTGGACTCGATCACCACGTCCACGTCCAGCTCGCCCCATTTGAGGGCGGCCGGATCGCGCTCGGCGGTCACCCGGATGGTCTTGCCGTTGACGATCAGATTGCCGCTGTCCACCGACACGTCACCAGGGAAACGCCCATGCACCGAGTCATACTTCAGCATGTAGGCCAGGTAGTCCGGGTCCAGCAGGTCGTTGATGCCGACCACTTCCAGCTCCGGAAACTCCTTGACGATGCCGCGCAGGGCCATACGGCCGATGCGGCCGAATCCGTTGATACCGACTTTGATGGTCATTCCGACTCCTCCAAGCGTATGGGAAAACGATGTCCGCCGGGCCTTTCTGGGGCCCCGCGGGTCTACAAGAGACTCTCGACGGCACGCGCCACGTTCTCGGCCGTGAACCCGAAATGCTTCATGAGCTCACCGCCGGGCGCCGACTCGCCGAAGCGGTCCAGGCCCACCACGGCGCCCTCCAGGCCCACGTACTTGCGCCAGCCGTCCGTGACGCCCGCCTCCACGGCCACGCGGGCCTTCACGCTGGAGGGCAGCACCGACTCCCGGTAGGCCTCGTCCTGGGCGTCGAAGGTATCCGTGGACGGCATGGACACCACGCGCACCCGACGTCCCTTTTCCGCCAGGGCCTTGGCGGCCTCCACGGCGATGCTCACCTCCGAGCCGGTGGCAATGAGAATGGCCTCGGGCGCGCCGTCGGTGTCGTGGATCACGTAGCCGCCCCGGGCGATGCTCGCCACCTGTTCGGCGGTACGTTCCATGTGCGGCAGGCCCTGGCGCGAGAGGATCAGGCTGGTGGGCCCGTGGCGGCGTTCGATGGCCATCTTCCAGGCGACCGCCGTCTCCACGGCGTCGCAGGGGCGCCACAGGCTCATGCGTGGAATGAGCCGCAGCGTGGCAGTCTGCTCCACCGGCTGATGGGTGGGGCCGTCCTCGCCCAGACCGATCGAGTCGTGGGTGAAGACCAGGATGGGCGCCACCTGCATCAGCGCCGCCATGCGCAGCGCGTTACGCGCGTACTCCGAAAACATCAGGAACGTGCCCCCGTACGGAATGAACCCGCCGTGCAGGGCGATGCCGTTCATGATGGCCGCCATGGCGAACTCGCGCACGCCGTAGAAGATGTAGTTGCCGTCCGGGTCGGCCGCGCCGATGGGCTTGGATCCCTTCCACATGGTCAGGTTCGAACCGGTGAGATCCGCCGAGCCGCCCAACAACTCCGGCACGTGCGGGGCATACCCGTTGATGGCGTTCTGGGAGGCCTTGCGGGTGGCCACCTTTTCGGCCTTGGACACGGTCTGCTGAATGTAGTCCGCCGCCTTCTCCTGCCAGCCGGCGGGCAGCTCACCGCGCATGCGGCGCTCGAACTCGGCGGCCAGGTCCGGGTGCTCGGCCTTGTAGGCGGCGAAGCGCGCGTTCCAGTCCTCCTCCAGCCGCGCGCCCTTGTCGCGCGCGTCCCAACCGGCGTAGATCTCCTCGGGGATCACGAACGGCGGATGCTCCCAGCCCAGGGCCTCGCGGGCCAGCTGTACCTCGTCCTCACCCAGGGGCGCGCCGTGGCACTCCTCCCGGCCCTGCTTATTTGGCGACCCATAGCCGATGATGGTCTTGCAGCAGATGAGCGAGGGCTTGTCGGTGACGCTGCGGGCCTGCTCGATGGCGCGCTTGACGGCCTCGGCGTCATGGCCGTCCACGTCGCGCACCACATGCCAGCCGTAGGCCTCGAAGCGACCCGGCACGTCCTCGGTGAACCAGCCCGGCACACCATTGTGACCACGCACCTCGCCGTCGATGGAGATGCCGTTGTCGTCGTAGAAACACACCAGCTTGCCGAGCCCCAAGGTCCCGGCCAGCGAACAGGCCTCGTGGGAGATGCCTTCCATCAGGCACCCGTCACCCAGGAAGACATAGGTGTGGTGATCGACGATCACGTGGCCTGGCCGGTTGAAGTGCGCCGCCAGCACCTTCTCGGCGATCGCCATGCCGACGGCATTGGTCACGCCCTGCCCCAACGGACCCGTGGTGGTCTCCACCCCCGGCGTGTAACCGTATTCCGGATGGCCCGGCGTCTTGGAATGGAGCTGGCGGAAGTTCTTCAGGTCGTCGATAGAGAGATCGTAGCCCGTCAGATGCAGGAGGGAATACAGCAACATGGAGCCGTGACCGTTGGAGAGCACGAACCGGTCGCGGTCGACCCATTTGGGATTGGACGGATTGTGCCGCAGGTAGTCGTTCCACAACACCTCGGCAATATCCGCCATGCCCATGGGCGCCCCGGGGTGGCCCGAGTTGGCCTTTTGCACGGCGTCCATGCTCAGGGCACGGATCGCGTTGGCGAGTTCTCTTCTCGACGGCATGGGAGAAGCCTCCTGAATCATTGCAGATGAGTGGCGGCAGGCGCGCCCGGCGGTGGGGACGGACGCAATGCGCACGCGAAGCCCGCAATTATCGGCCAGCGCAACCCACCGGGCAATTCCGCCGATCTAATGCGGTATTAGAAAACTTTTATGTGCCTGCGCCCGCCTCAGGCGGAGGCCTTCCACTTGATGGAGCAGCCCATGCTCGGAATCTGCTCCTCGGGCCCGCGGCCAGTGCGCGCGACCTGGACCATGGCCTCGAACAGGTCACGCCGCGCGTCCGGTGGGGCGGCCTCCTTGCGGCTGGCGTCGAGCCGGCCGCGGTACTGGAGCTCGAGATCCTTGTTGTACCCGAAGAAGTCCGGGGTGCACACCGCCCCATAGGCCTTGGCCACCTCCTGGGTCTCGTCGAGCAGGTAGGGGAACGGGAAGTCGTACTCCTCGGCCACCCGTTTCATGTTCTCGAAGGAGTCTTCGGGATATTCGGTGGGATCGTTGGACATGATGGCCACACTGCCGATGCCGTAATCCAACAGCTCGCGCGCATCGCGCACGATGCGGTCGCGCACGGCCTTCACATAAGGGCAGTGATTGCAGATGAACATGACGAGCAGCCCATTCTCCCCACGACAGTCCTGGAGCGTCCAGACCCTGCCGTCGACCCCCGGCAGGGCGAAATCCACCGCGGGCTTGCCGAACTCGCAAACCGGTGTCTGAAGACTGACCATGCGATTGCCTCCTCGACAGTAAGACGCGCATCCGATCGACGGCGGCAGTCTATCGCAGCCGCAACGTGAACCCCATCTCCCCGGTTGGAGAGTCGATCGGGTATCATCGCCGGTCCTGGCAGGCCGTCGAACGACCGCCGTGAGCTCCGCGCGCCGGTGTGGCTGCGTCGCAGCCTCCCATACGGCCCTTCGACTCCTGTCATGCACCGGACCCCATCGACGAAGGCACGCCATGTCACAGAACTACCTGTTTACGTCCGAATCCGTCTCCGAAGGTCATCCCGACAAGATCGCCGATCAGATCTCCGATGCCGTGCTCGACGCCATCCTGGCCGAGGACCCCCACCCCGAACACGCCCGTGTGGCCTGCGAGACACTGATCAAGACCGGCGCGGTGATCGTCGCCGGCGAGATCACCACCGAGGCGTGGGTGGACCTGGACGAACTGGTGCGCGACGTGGTCCGCGACATCGGCTACACCAGTTCGGACGTGGGATTCGACGGCTCCACCTGCGCGGTCATGTCGCTGATCGGCAAGCAATCGGGCGACATCGCCCAGGGCGTGGATCGCGAACGTCCCGAGGAGCAGGGCGCCGGTGACCAGGGGCTCATGTTCGGCTACGCGTGCAACGAGACCGAAGTCCTGATGCCCGCGGCCATCACCTACGCACACCGGCTGGTACAACGCCAGGCGGAGATGCGCCGCACCCACGTCCTGCCCTGGCTGCGCCCGGACGCCAAGAGCCAGGTGACCCTGCGTTACGAAGACGGGCGGATCGGCGGCATCGATGCGGTGGTGCTCTCCACCCAGCACGACCCGGGGATCGACCAGAGTAGACTGCGCGAGGCGGTGATGGAGAACATCATCCTTCCGGTGCTGCCCGAGGACTGGATCCACGGCGACACCAAGTTCCACATCAACCCCACCGGCAAGTTCGTCATCGGCGGACCCGTGGGAGACTGCGGCCTGACCGGACGCAAGATCATCGTGGACACCTACGGCGGCGCGGCCCGCCACGGCGGCGGCGCCTTCTCCGGCAAGGATCCTTCCAAGGTGGACCGTTCGGCCGCCTACGCCGCCCGCTACGTGGCCAAGAACATCGTCGCCGCGGGGCTGGCCGAGCGCTGCGAGATCCAGGTCTCCTACGCCATCGGGGTGGCCGAGCCCACCTCCATCTCCGTCGAGACCTTCGGCACCGGCCGGATATCCGACGAACGCATCGTGCAGATCGTGCGGGCCCACTTCGACCTGCGGCCCTACGGCCTGATCCACATGCTCGACCTGGTGCGCCCCATCTACCGCAAAACCGCCGCCTACGGCCACTTCGGCCGCGAGGAACCGGAGTTCACCTGGGAACGCACCGACCGCGCCGAGGAGCTGCGCGAAGCGGCCGGCGTGCGGCAGCTGCGCGAGGTTTGAACGCCTCCGCGCCAGCACAATCCGACCCGGGCCTGTGACCGAGGAGCGCTGCAACGGGGTCCCCCCGCCAGGCTCGGGCACAGGCCGACCCCAGACAACGGCGCTCATACTTTTTCATTCCGGCATGAGGAGTATGAGACATGACCCAGACCGCCCCCTTGTCCAACCAGCCCGAGCAGATCATCGCCGACCCCGGCCTTGCCGACTGGGGCCGCAAAGAGATCGCCATCGCCGAGACGGAGATGCCGGGCCTGATGGCGACCCGCGCGAAATATGCCGACGAAAGGCCCCTGGCCGGGGCCCGCATCGCCGGCAGCCTGCACATGACCATCCAGACCGCCGTGCTCATCGAGACCCTCACGGCGCTGGGCGCCGAGGTGCGCTGGGCTTCGTGCAACATCTTCTCCACCCAGGACCACGCCGCCGCGGCCATCGCCGCCGAAGGGATCCCCGTGTTCGCCTACAAGGGCGAGAGCCTGGAGGAGTACTGGGAGTTCACCCACCGGATCATGGAGTGGCACGACGGCGGCACCCCCAACCTGATCCTGGACGATGGCGGCGACGCCACCCTCCTGGTACGCCTGGGCGCCCGCGCCGAGCAGGATCCCTCGGTGTTGGACGCCCCCCAGAGCGAGGAGGAGGAAGTGCTGTTCGCCGCCATCCGCAAGCGCCTGGCCGCGCATCCAGGCTACTATCGGCGCCTGCGAGAGAACATCCGCGGCATCTCCGAAGAGACCACCACCGGCGTGCACCGGCTCTATGAGATGGAGAAGGCCGGCGAGTTGTGGTGCCCCGCCTTCAACGTCAACGATTCGGTCACCAAGAGCAAGTTCGACAACATCTACGGCTGCCGCGAGTCGCTCATCGACGGCATCAAGCGGGGCACCGACGTGATGATCGCCGGCAAGATCTGCGTGGTCTGCGGTTACGGCGAGGTGGGCAAGGGCTGCGCCCAGGCCCTCAAGGGCATGGGCGCCACCGTCTGGGTGACGGAGATCGACCCCATCTGCGCCCTTCAGGCGGCCATGGAGGGCTACCGCGTGGTGACCATGGAGGAGGCCGCGCCGGCGGCCGACATCTTCGTGACCGCCACCGGCAACTACCATGTCATCACCCACGACCACATGGCCGCCATGAAGGACCAGGCCATCGTCTGCAACATCGGTCATTTCGACAACGAAATCGACGTCGCCAGCCTGCGCCGGTACCGCTGGGAGAACATCAAACCCCAGGTCGACCACGTGATCTTCCCCGACGGCAAGCGCATCACCCTGCTGGCCGAGGGCCGGCTGGTGAACCTGGGCCTGGCCACGGGTCATCCCAGCTTCGTGATGTCCAACTCTTTCACCAACCAGACGCTGGCCCAGATCGAGCTGTGGCGTCACGGCCAGCGCTACGAGAACCGGGTCTACATGCTCCCCAAACACCTGGACGAGGAGGTGGCGCGGCTGCACCTGGACAAGCTCGGCGTGCACCTGACCCGGCTGACCCCCGAGCAGGCCGAATACATCGGGGTGCCCATCGACGGCCCCTACAAGCCCGACCACTACCGCTACTGAGCCATGGGTTCCCGGCGAGCGGGGGAGTGGAGCCTGAGCTTCGAGTTCTTCCCCCCCAAGACCGACGAGGGCCGCACGAAGCTCCGCCAGGCCAGGGCGCGGCTGGCCGGCCTCCAACCGGAGTTCTTCAGCGTGACTTTCGGTGCCGGAGGCAGCACGCGCGAGGGCACTTACGAGACGGTGCGGGAGATCCAGGAAAGCGGCGAGATCCCGGCCGCGCCGCACCTCTCCTGCGTGGGAACCAGCCGCGCAGAGATCGCCCGGATGCTGGCCGCCTACCAGGCCATCGGCGTGCGGCGCCTCGTGGCGTTGCGCGGCGACCTGCCCTCGGGTATGGTGGAGCGTGGGGACTTCTCGCACGCCGACGAACTGGTGGCCTTCATCCGGGAGGAGACGGGCGACTGGTTCCACATCGAGGTGGCGGCCTACCCGGAGTTCCACCCGGAGGCCGTCAGCGCATCGGCCGACATCGGCCACTTTGCGGGCAAGATCGCGGCCGGGGCGGACCGGGCCATCACCCAGTACTTCTTCAACGCCGACGCCTACTTCCGGTTCGTGGAGTGGTGCCAGCGGCTCGGCATTCGGGTGGACGTGGTCCCGGGCATCATGCCCATCGTCAATTACCGGCAGCTGGCGCGATTCTCCGACGGCTGCGGCGCCGAGATCCCGCGCTGGCTGCGCTGGCGCCTCGAGGACCTGTCCGATGACGTGCAAGCCCTGCGCGCCTTCGGTGTGGAAGTGGTCTCCGACCTGTGCGAACGCCTGCTGGCCGGGGGCGCGCCCGGGCTGCACTTCTATACCCTCAACATGGCAGCCCCCTCGCTGGCCATCTGTGAGAACCTGGGCGTCCCCGCCGCCGCGGAGTGACCTGCGCTGCGGGATGCGTATTCCCAGGGTGTTCACCGCAGCGCTGGATCCCGACGGCCGGGAACCCGTGATGCTGGACGAGCGTGCCAGTCGTCACCTGCGCACGGTGCTGCGTCTGCGCCCGGGCGCGCGCATCCGCCTGTTCGACGGGCGCGGCTGGGACCTGGAAGCGGAGTTGGTCCATGCACCACGGCGAGGCCCCCTCACGGCGCGCCCCCTGCGGCGCGTGGCGGTCCACAACGAATCGCCGCTGCCCGTGACCCTCTGTCAGGGCATCTCGCGCGGGGAGCGGATGGACTACACCCTCCAGAAATCCGTGGAGCTGGGCGTGGCACGGATCCTTCCCGTATGGACCGAACGCAGCGCCTGCCGGCTGTCCGGCGAACGCCTGCGGCGCCGGCTCGCCCACTGGCGCGGCGTGATCCTTTCGGCCTGCGAACAGTGCGGACGGGCCCGCATCCCCACGCTGGACCCGCCGGTGGAGGTGGCGGCCCTGCACCCGCCCAAAGATCCGGGTACGATCCCACTGATGCTGGATCCGGAGGCCGGAGACGGCCTGAACACGCTGGAGCAGGTGACCCCCGCGGTATGGATCCTGGCTGGACCGGAGGGCGGCCTCTCCCCGCCCGAGCGGCGCGCGCTGCGTGCGGCGGGATTTCGTGGCGTGCGGCTCGGGCCGCGCATCCTGCGCACGGAGACGGCCGCCGTGGCCGCCCTGGCCGCCGTGCAGATGCGCTGGGGGGATCTGGGCAGCTGAAAAAAGCGCAAACGACCGGGCCGCGACGCCTCAGGCGCGGACCAGCCACTCGCTCAGCCGCCGCTCCAGACCCAGCAGGTCCGGCACGATTCCCGGCTGGCCGCCCACCACCACGGCGTGGCCCACGGGCGTGACCCCATCGCGCACATCGTCCACCATCTCGCGCCGCAACAACACGGGATGGGGGATGCCCCGCACCTCGACGCCATAGTAGTCCACACCGGCAAGTTCCCCCAGGCCGTAGAACACCACCACACGCGTGCCGGGACCCGGCTCACTGCGCGCTCGGCCCATGAGCCGCTCGAGAGAAACCAACGGGAGCTGTTCGGCGCGCCAGTGGAACATGCCCGTGACCCAGTCGGGTGCGTCCGGGACGCTCTCGATATCAGGGCGCGAGATCACCTCGCCGACGGCCGCCTGAGGAACCACGAGATTGAGGCGGTCCAGGGGCAACAGCAGCGCCGCAACCGAGGTTTCGTGCTCGGGTCTGGCCACGGATTCCGTCATGCCTCTGGTCTCCTTCAGGCTTCGAAGCCGCTGCGCACGCGTTCGGCCCCATCGAGTAGCTCATGAATACTGGCAAGCAGTTCGGCATCCTGGTAGGGCTTGCCCAGGTACCGGTTCACGCCGAGTTCCATCGCGCGGTCGCGATGCTTCTTGCCCACCCGTGAAGTGATCATGATGATGGGTAGATCCCTGAGCCTCGGGTTGTTACGGACGTGGCTCGCCAGTTCGTACCCGTCCATGCGCGGCATCTCGATATCGAGCAACATCAGATCGGGTCGGGTCTCCTGAAGCTTGCCCAGCGCATCCACGCCGTCACGCGCCGTCACCACCTCGAAGTCGTTGCGCTCCAACATGCGCGAGGTGACCTTGCGGATGGTGATGGAATCGTCCACCACCATGATGAGTGGCGGTCCGGTGCGCTCGGAGGCGCGGGCTTGATCCTCGGCCGCGCTGTAGACCAGGCGCACCCCGCTGCGCGCGCGAATCAGACCAGCGATATCGAGGATCAGGATCACCCGTCCGTCGCCCAGAATGGTCGCCCCCGATATCCCCCGTACCTTGCTGATCTGCGGGCCGACCGGCTTGACCACGATCTCGCGGTTGCCGAGCACGCGCTCGACCTGCAACGCGGCGCGCAGCTCACCGGCGCGCACCAAGACGATGGGATACACCGTGCTCGTATGGTCCGGTGTGGGCTGTCCCGTCCCGAGCAACGTCCCCAGATGTTTGAGCTCGTACTCGTGTCCCGCGTATTGATAGGTGGGCCTCGGGTCCCGGTACAGCGCATCCAACTCCTCCGAGCCCAGGCGCACGATGCCCTCGATGCTCGCCAGTGGGATGGCATAGAGTTCCTCGCCCACCTCCACGAGCAGGGCCTGGGAGATGGCCAGGGTGAACGGCAGGCGGATGGTGAACGAGGTGCCCCGCCCCTGCACCGAGTCGATGCTGAGCGTGCCCCCGAGTTGTTTGATCTCGCTGGCCACCACATCCATTCCCACACCGCGTCCGGAGATGTGGCTGACGTTCTCCGCCGTGGAAAAGCCCGACTCGAGAATGAAATGCATCACTTCTTCGTCGGGTAGATCCTGGCCTTCCTCGAGCAGGCCCACGGCAACGGCCTTGCGCCGCACCGCATCCAAGTCGATGCCCCTTCCGTCGTCGGCCACCTGGATGACCACTTCAGGTCCGTCGCGCTCCACCACCACGGTGACATGGCCCACGGGGGGTTTCCCGGCCGCCTCACGCGCCTGTGGGGATTCGATGCCATGGGAGACGGCGTTGCGCAGCATGTGTTCCAACGGGGCCACCATGCGGTCCAGCACCGATCGGTCGAGTTCTTGGGTCTCGCCCCGCACCTTGAGTTCCACCCGCTTGCCCAGTGCCTCGGCGGTCTGGCGGGCGACCCGCCGCAGGCGCGGCGCCAGACTCGTGAACTGGACCATGCGCGTACGCATCAGCCCGTCCTGCAGGTCCGTGCTCACGCGGGCCTGCTGGATCAACAGGGTCTCCGACTCACGCACACCGTCGAGCAGCATGTCCTTGATGGACATGAGGTCGTTGACACTCTCGCTGAGAGCGCGGGAGAGCTGCTGAAGCGTCGAATAGCGGTCGAGTTCCAGGGGATCGAAATCCTCGAAACGCCCCTTCTCCCTGTCGGCCTCCCAATGCGAAAGGATCTGCGCCTCGGTCTCGATCTCCAGCTTGCGCAGCTGGCTGCGCAATCGGGCCACGGTCTGCTCCAGTTCCTGCAGCCCGAAGCCGAAGGAGGAGATTTGCTGCTCGAGACGCGCGTGATAGATGTTCACCTCGCCGGCGTGGTTCACCAGTTCGTCCAGCAGCTGGGCACGGACCCGGACCAGCTCCTGCTGCACGGACACCGGGGCCGCCGCTGCGGCGGTTTCGTGGACGGGCTGCGCCTCGGGCACCGCGGTGGCGGTTTCGGCCTCCGTCTGCTCCTGGACCTCCCCTCTCAACTCCTTGGCCACGCCGAGCAAGTCCGTGGGCGGGTAGACCGGCTCGCCCTTCTCCGCATGGTGGACCATGGCCAGCAGCCGGTCCAGCGAGCGATTGAGCACGTCGAACAGATCCGGCCCGGCCGCGCGCTCCCCCTCGACCACTTGCACGATGAGCGACTCCAAGGCGTGACTGAGGGCACCGATGGTGCGGGGATAGCCCGCCATGCGCGCGCCGCCTTTCAAAGTGTGCAGCTGGCGTTGGAGCGCCTCGATGAGGCTCGCATCCGTGGGACGCTCGGACCATTGCTCCACCAACCGCTCGCAGGAGTCGAGGATGTCGGTGGCCTCCTCGAGAAAGATTTCCACGAGCTCCCGGTCCTGCTCGCCAGGCTGTTCCGGCGCCTGCTCCATGTCCGGGGCGGCCGCAGGGGAACCGGATGTCTCGCGCTGCGCGGGGCCCGCTGCAGCAGGTACCGGTGTCCCGGCGATGGAGGGTGCGGCCGGCCGAGAGGCGGACTCGATGGCGCTTTCGAGTCTCACGCGCAGCGCCTCGACCGCCGAGACCGGCACCACATACTCCGGCAACCGATCGATGATCTCCCGGATCATCCCGGCCACCTCCGCCATGGTGCCGGCCAGGGCATACGGAATGGTGCGGTGCTCACGGGCCCGTTCACGCAGATAGCGCTCCAACGGCCCGCACAACGCGGCAATGGCCTCCACCCCCGCCGTGCTCGAACTGCCATTGAGCGTGTGCACGGCGCGGCGCAGCTCCTCGGTGATGGGGGGATTGGCATGTCGCCGGAGACTGGCCTCGACAGCCCGCGAAAGGCGTTCCGCGTGCTCGGCCGCCTCGGCTGCAAAGATCTCGAGCAGCTCCTTGTCGAAGCGCGGCGCCGTCTCCGTCCCCGCCATCTCGGGCTGCACAACCTCCAGTGGGGCGGTCGTCGTGTCGGATTCGGCTGCTGGCGCCACGGAGGGTTCGGACCCCGATTCCGCCCCGGCTTCCTCGACCCCGGCTTCCTCGACCCCGGCTTCCTCGACCCCGGCTTCCTCGACCCCGGCTTCCTCGACCCCGGCTTCGCCGGCATCGGGCGTTTCGACCTCCACCGGCCTGAGCACCGGCGCTTCATCCCGGGACGGCTCCACGGCCTGCGGCTCGGCCCGCGCCGGTCCCGATTCCTTCGCACCGGCGGCGACAACGGCCCCCAGCCCCAGCGCCTCGGCCTCACCGTGCAGTTCGGGCTTGGCCAATGCATGCGCGAAAGCGATCACGGAAGCCAGGTCGTCCTGTACGTTCGTGCCGCGCTGGACTTCGTCGATCAATCGCGGAATGAGTTCGGTGGCGTATTCCACGAGGTCGAAAACCGCATCGCAGGACTCGACGCTGGCGTCGAGCACGCGATTGAGGAGATTCTCCACGGCCCAGGCGAACTCCCCGATCCGCAGCGCCCCCACCATGCGCCCGCTGCCCTTCAACGTATGGAAAGACCGGCGGATCGTGGATAGCGCCTCGTGGTCCTGCGGATTTTCGCGCCATCGCGGCAACAACGACCGAATCCGCTCCAGCTCCTCGGCCGCCTCCTCCAGGAAGATCTCGAGGATCTCCTCGTCCGCCTCGCTGGAGATCGCCGCATAATCCGTGTGCGCCCGACGCGCCTCACTCAACCACTCCGGCAGCGGGCCACCCTGCGCGGCGCGTGGCTCCCCGGCGGCTGGTTCCGGAGCAGCTTCCTCCTCTTCCGCCGCCGCGGCGTCCCTCGGGGGGTGCGCTCCGGCAGCCGCATCCTTCGGCTGCTCCGGCCGCTTGAGCGGAACTACGACCGCAGAGGGCCTCTCCTCCGAGCCGACCGCAGCCCCTTCTCGGGCCTCTGGAGGGGCCACCACGCCGGGTTCGAAACCCAGCTCCGCCATGCGCAGCTCACCCGTCTGCAGGATCTGCTCCAGATCGCGCCCGTCGCGCCCGAGCGACTCGAGGTAGTACTCCGCGGCCACTACGGCATCGGCAAGCCCTTCCAGCTCTTCGGGAGGTGGCGGTTCGTCGGCCTCGATGAACCGTGCCGAGAGGTAGGCGGCGATGGCGTCCAGCAACGGCCCCACGCTCTCGACACGCGCCACGGACAATGCCTGTTTGATCTGTTTCAGCAGCGCCGGGGCCCGCTCCATCTCCTCGGCGCGGCCTGGCGCCGCCATCCAGGCGAGCACCGCCTCCTTGAGCTGCGCCATGTCCCGCAGCGCCTCGTCGATGAGACGGCTCCGCAAGGCCTGCCAGTCGCGACCGGTCATGCCCGGCCCCCCCGCATCCGAGGCGCTCTCGCCGCCGAACCGGCGCAGATCGTCCAGAGCGGCCTCCACGTTGAGCATCAGGCCCGCCATGTCGAGAATCGCGCTTTCCGAGGCCTTGGGGTTGTCCGAGGCGAGCATACCGCGTATCAGGGCGATCTCCTGTTCGACCTTGGCCCGCGCACTGTTCAGGCCCAGCATGCCCAGGGTGGAGGCGATCTCTCCCAGCCTGAACGCGATACCCTCCAGGGTCCCGGGCCCGTCGTCCGTACCGGCCAGGTACAGCTCGAACTGATCCTTCACGTCGGTCAGATCGTCCAGCACCGCCTTGGCGGCGGCCTCGAACACCTTGGCCCCGGGACCGGTCACGCGGTCGCGCAACCGCTGGAGCTCGTGTTCCGGGGGCAACAACCGGTCCAGGGCGAAGGACTCGCGCACCTCGCGCACCACGGGGCCGCCGGCGCTGCTGCGAGCGATGTAATAAAGAAGGTTCTTCAAGAGCTGCTCGTGCTCCTGACCGCCGAGCACCTCTTCCCCGCGATCGATCAACGCCTTGATACTGCGATCGATCCGGCCGAGCAGCGCATTGACCGTGACGTCCCGATCGAGCCCTCCGGAGGCGATGGCGTCGACGAACGCGCTGGCCACCCACCAGAACCGACGGGCCACGTAGCTCTCGCTCACCGAATAGAGACGCTCCAGCACCGCGTACAAGCGCAGCAGGTTCTTCTGCGGGCTCTCGCCGCGAAACCATCCGAGCAACCCCACCTCGTAGACCGGCCGCAACCGGCGCGCCAGCATGGGACTCTCCACGCCCTGGTCGGCCTGCCGGCGCAGGCGCGCCGCCGGCACCCGCGCCGTGTCGAGGTTCGGAAAGAAAAGGAGTTTCTCGGACAGGGGATCCATCCCCTGTACGGTGCGCAAATCGTTGAGCAGCGGCAGCAGTACGATGGGCACGTCCTGGTTGCCCGCCTCGACGAAATCCAGATAGTCCGGAAGCTGGAAAATGGCCCGCAGCAGGACCGCCATCGCCTCGTCGCGGTCACGCACCCGATCTTCGGTGAACGCCTGGAGCAATGCCCCCATCTCCCGAGCCAGCACGGCCGCACCGTACAACTGCACCAACTCCAGCGTGCCCTCGACCTGACGCAACGCGTTGGCGGCCTCTCTGAGATAGTCCTCGTCGGGCTCCTCGGTGTATCGCTCCAGCGCTTCCCGGGCGGTCGACAGGATCTTGTCGAGCTCGGCCTTGACCCAGCTCAACGTACCCGCCTGATTCGTGGTTGACTGATCCATCTCGCTCACCTGTGCCGCTGCTACGGGTCGCCCCGCATCGGGGAGAGCGGCCGGCTCAGGAGCCGGCCCGACGCTGCGCCTCCATGACCGCGCCCTCGTCTTCCTCCGGCTTGTCGAGTCCCCGTGCAGCGGCTTCGAGCTCGGGCTCGGGAGACTGGCTGGAAGCCAGTGCCATGGTCTGCATTCCCACGGGTGCCTTGACCATTTCCTCCGGGAGCTTGAACCCGGACACCGACCGGCGCAGTTCCACCGCCAGCTCAGCCAGCTCGGCGACGGCCTCGGCGGTTTCCGTGGTGCCTTCGGAAGTCTGGAGCGTGATTTCCTGGATGACGTTCATGGTGTTGGTGATGTTGGCCGCGGCCGAGGCCTGCTGGCGCGAGGCCATCGAAATGGACTGGATCAGTCCGGCCAGTTCGTTGGAGACGTCTTCGATCTTGCCCAGCGATTCGCCCGCCTCCTCGGCCAGCCGCGCGCCGGAAACCACGTTGGCGGTACTCTGCTCCATGGAAATGACCGCCTCGTGGGTGTCGGCCTGGATGGTCTTCACCAGCGCCTCGATCTGCTTGGTGGCGTTACTGGCGCGCTCGGCCAGACGCTGCACCTCGTCGGCCACCACCGCGAAACCGCGGCCCGCCTCGCCGGCGGTCGACGCCTGGATGGCGGCGTTGAGGGCCAGGATGTTGGTCTGATCGGCGATTTCGTTGATGAGACTCACGATGTCGCCGATCTCCTGCGAGCTCTCGCCGAGGCGCTTGATCCGCTTGGAGGTCTCCTGGATCTGCTCGCGGATCGTGCCCATGCCCTCGATGGTGCGCGACACGGCATTGGCGCCTTCGTGGGCGATCTCCACCGAACGCTGGGCCACCTCGGCGGCGTTGGCCGCCGTCCCGGAGACCTCTTCGATGGAGTCGGCCATGTCGCTCACCGCAGCCGAGGCCGAAGCGATCTCCCTGGCCTGGTACTCGGAAGCGTCGGCCAGTCTTTGCGTGATGGCCTGGGTCTTCTCCGCGGAGGCCGCCACCTGCTCGGCCGTCGCGTTGATCGTGGCGACCAGGTTACGCAGGGCGTCGATGGAATAGTTCACCGAATCGGCGATGGCCCCCGTGATGTCCTCGGTGACCGTGGCGTGCACCGTGAGATCACCCTCGGCCAGCGTGGTCATCTCGTCCAGGAGACGCAGGATGGCCTCCTGGTTGCGGCGGTTCTGCGCCTCGGCCTGTTCCTCGCGCTTGCGCGCCGCGCGCACCAGGAGCGCCGCGATGAGCAGCAGGTCGAGGATCGCCAGGGCCCCCAGGGACGCGGCGGCCGTGGTGAACAGGTCCAGGCGAGCACCGTAGTGCAGGATGGCCTGCTCCAAGCCGTCGGCGGCCGCCAGCGTAGAGGCACCCAGATCCTCGATTTGACCGGCGGCGTCATTGATCTCGTAGAGGTCGGGAGCGGCGTCCAGAATGGCCCCCGCGTTTTCGCGGACGGCCGCGTACAGCACGGCCACTTCGCGCAGCTTATCGATGGCCGCCGGATCGGTCAGGGGTTTGATACCCATGGCCGCGTTACCGTTGGACAGGGCGTCGAGCACCCGGCCGAACAAGGCCGCGTCACGCCCGAACTGATCGGCAGCGGCCGCCGATTCGGCCTTGCCCGAAAGCACCTGGTTCAGGTTGAACTCGATGCGCTGGACCAACATGAGCTGGCGGCCCAGGAGGTAGATCTGGTCGGGCGGGGCCTCGGCACGCACCAGGGTCCGAACCAGCTCGTCGCTCATCTCCAGGAGGTCGGGCATGGTCTCGCGGATGATCTCCACGTGCTCGGCCACCCGCTCGATCACCTCGCGGCCGCCGAGTATGGTCTCCACCCGGGCGCGATACTCGCCCCATGCCTTCGCCAGGCGGTCCAATGAGGCGGATTCGCCGATTTCGGAGAGCTCGCCCGCCAGCCCCGGAAGGCCGGTGGCCGGGTCACCGTTCTGCAGTACCGCCAGGGCATCGTCGAACTGCCCCTTGAGCCGCTCCAAATGCGCGAAGGCCGCCTCCTGCCCCTGGGAAGCCCGGATGGCCTGCGTGGCGATCTGCTGCGAGAGGAGTTTTTCCTGCGCCACCAGTGCCAGATACCGCGTCTGATGCCGGCCTTCCGTGTAGACGTAATACGCCGCCCCGCCCACCAGGGCCACCAATACGACGAACAGTGCGACAAGCAGTACGACGGCCTTGTTCGCGCCCGTGGATTTGCCTTTCATAGCTGCGATCTCCTGAATCTGCGAGTCCTTTCGGACGACCCCTCAGTGGTGAAATGCCGCTCAGCGGCCCGGGCGGGCGCAATGCCCCGCCTCGGTTCGAAAGCTTCGGGACAGGAAACGCCGCGGGCATGCCACCGGATTCCGCACCCGCTCACGACGCCGCCCCGAAACCGGTCTGGGTGCCACCGCGCTCCCGCCCGCAGGCCGCGGTCCCAGTACGCCGAACACGGACTCGCACCCGACCTATAGAGCCACATCCTTGAATGCCTCGCTCTGCGCCAGCCGCCCGAAATCGAACACGCCCACCCGTTCCTGCCCCATGGGAAACGAGCAACGCACATAGGGAGCCAGCGATTCGTCCAGCCCGGACGGCGCACCGGCCCGTTCGTCGAGCCAGAAATGCCGCATCCCGACAACCCCGTCGACCACCAGCCCCGAGACGAGCCCGTCGGCATCGATGACGATCACGCGGCGGGCCGTCGTCTCCGGGCCACGACGCTCAATCCCGTACAGAAACCGATACAGGTCCATGACTGGAATCAGACGCCCCCGCAGATTGGCCAGCCCGAGCACCCAGGGCTTGACGCCCGGAATACGCGCCATCGCCGGGACGCCCACCACCTCGGCGACCTGGTCCATGGCGGCGACCAAGGTGTGGGACCCGAGTCTGAATCCCACACCGAGCCATTCCTCACGCGGCTCTTCGTGGACCGGCAGCACCCGACGGCGCCCCCGGGCGAGACGGTCCAGGTCTTGCAACAGGTCGAATGCGCGGGCCGGGGCTGGATCCACGACGCCGTCCTCAGGACAATTGGGCCCGCACCGCCTTGAGGAGCTCCTTCTCGCGCACGGGTTTGACGAGGTAGTCCTTCGCCCCCTGACGCTGCGCCCAGACCTTGTCGGCGTCCTGATCCTTGGTGGTCACCATGATCACCGGGATCTGGGCGGTCTGAGGATCGCGAGAGAGCTGGCGGGTGGCCTGAAAACCATTCACTCCGGGCATGACCACGTCCATCAGGATGACGTCGGGACGCGCCCGGCGTGCCGTCTCGACGCCCTCCTCTCCGCTAGAGGCCGTCTCCACCTCGTATCCCGCCTTCTCCAACATGCCCTTCAGTACGTGAATCTCGGTACGGGAATCGTCCACTACGAGTATGCGCGCCACTTCATGCCTCCCATGTGTGCATTGTGCGTCCGGCCCATTGCTGTAAAGCGAAAGCAATCGATGCGTCACCGCTTGACGTGTTCCTTGATCGCATTGATGAGTTCGTCCTTGCTGAACGGTTTAGTCAGATACTGCTCGGAGCCCACGATACGCCCGCGGGCCTTGTCGAAAATGCTGTCCTTGCTCGAGAGCATGATCACCGGCGTATCGCGGAACTTCGGATTGTTCTTGATCAGGGCACAGGTCTGATATCCGTCCAGACGGGGCATCATGATGTCCACGAAGATCAGATCTGGCTGATGCTGGGCGATCTTGGCCAAGGCCTCGAAGCCGTCCGTGGCCGTGATCACTTCGCAGCCCTGCTTGCCCAGCAGCGTCTCGGCGGTGCGACGGATGGTCTTGCTGTCGTCGATCACCATGACCTTGACGCCGGCGAGGCGGTCGTCTGCTGGTTCGGAGTTTGCGCTCACAGCGGTGTCCATGGCTGACATGGTGGGTGTACGAGTCTTGTCGTAATCATTGCGGGCTGACGGATACAGGCCACGTACCGGCGCCACTGTCAAGCCGCATCGTTCTGTGTTTTCCGAATCCTGGGTGAATGACTATATAAAAGGGGTTTGCAGGGACCCATACGCAACCGATGAAGTCCACGAATATCCCGACCTGCCCCGCCGGGCGATGCGCGTGGCCGCTCGGTCGGGGACGATGCGGCGCGCAGACCCCACCGCGCCGCCGATGGGTATACAATCGGCCGCGATCTTCGCCCCCGCCCTGTACCGATCCGATGCACCGTGCCACGGTCCGTGCCACAGATCCTGTTCGTGATGGATCCGATCGAACGGATCCAAGTCCGCAAGGACAGCACTTTCGCCATGCTCCTCGAATGCCAGCGACGGGGATGGGCACCCCGCATCTGCGGACTCGGCGATCTGTATGCACGCGATGGGGCGCCGTTCGCCACGGCCGCTGCGGTGCGGGTCTTCGACGATCCGCAACGCTGGTTCGAAGCGGAGGACGCACGGGAAACGGCACTCGCCGATTTCGACGTCGTGTTCATGCGCAAGGATCCGCCTTTCGACAGCGAGTACCTGTACGCCACGCTGATCCTGGATCTCGCCAAGGCCCGGGGTACGGTGGTGGTCAACGACCCCCAGGCCCTGCGCGATTGCAACGAGAAGCTCGCCACGGCCTGGTTTCCCCAGTGCTGTGTCCCCACCTTGGTGACGCGCGACATCGACCGGCTGCGCGCCTTCGCCGCCGAGAACGGCGCCGTCGTGGTCAAACCGCTGGACGCCATGGGAGGGGAATCGGTCTTTCGGATTCCTCCCGGCGACCCCAACGCCAATGTGATCCTCGAGACCGTGACCCGGCACGGTACCCGCACGATCATGATGCAGACCTTTATTCCCGCCGTGTCCGAAGGGGACAAGCGCATCCTGCTGATCGACGGGCAACCCGTGCCCTACGCGCTGGCCCGCGTCCCGGCGGCGGGCGAGGCGCGGGCCAATCTGGCGGCGGGCGGCGAAGGGCACGGGGTGGCGCTTTCCGCGCGGGATCGCTGGATCTGCGAGCAAGTCGGACCCGCACTGCGCAGACGGGGGCTGCTGTTCGTGGGCCTGGACGTGATCGGCGAGTGGCTCACCGAGATCAACGTGACCAGCCCGACCTGCATCCGTGAGCTCGACCGGCTCTACGGACTCAACATCGCCGGCCTGATCATGGACGCCGTGGCCCAGCGCCTGGCCGGGCGGGACGGGTCCTGACGCACGAACACTGGAGGTGGAGCCACCATGCGAACGCTGCACGACCCCCTGATCGCCCCCCTCCTTTTGGCCGGCATCCTCCACGCGGTGCTCATCTGGGGCGTGGATTTTCGGGCCCCGGAGACCACAGCGGTCCAGTCCCGCCCCCTGGAAGTGACCCTGGCCCTCGCCCCGGCCGCCCGGGATCCCGAAAGGGCCGACCGGTTGGCGGCGCAAGCCCAGGAGGCGAGCGGGGACGAAGGGGACACGCACACCCCTCCACCACCGGCCGCTCCGCCGCGCCCCGTCGCCAGCCGTGAACCCGGCGCGACGCGACCGGAGACGGGGGACCGGTTCACCTTCATCGCCACGTTGGACGCACCCGAGGTGCAGCCCCAGGACGCCGACTCCGGTACGGCCCCACGCATCGAGACCCGTGTGCAGGACCCGGTGCTGCGCGCCGAGATCGCGCGGCTCAGCGCCGAGATCGCCCGCCACGAGCGGTCCTATCTGGCACGTCCCCGCACCCGATACCTGCACACCCTCAGCGCGAAGGCGGCCGACGAGGCCGAATACGTGCGCCGCTGGGTCGCGCGCGTGGAGGAGATCGGCAATCTCAACTATCCGGACGAGGCGCGGCGCCGGGGCCTGAGCGGCACGCTCATCGTGCATGTGCTGATCGATCAGAGCGGACGCTTGCTGGAGGCGCGCGTCGGTGTACGCTCCGGGCACCAGGTGCTGGACGACGCCGCGCTGCGGATCGTGCGCCTGGCCGCGCCCTTCGATGCGTTCCCGGAGTCCATGCGCAAACGGTACTCGCGTCTGATGATCACCCGCACCTGGGAGTTCCGCAGCGGCGAGCCGCTGCGCACGCACTGAGCCACCCACCCATTGCGGTGGAACGGGGGGTATACTAGGCCCATGAACGCGCGTGCCGACGATTCCATGTCCAGCCTGGCCAATCATCTGCTCGTGGCCATGCCGGGGCTGGGGGATCGCAACTTCAATGAGACCGTGACACTGCTGTGCGAACACAACGCCGAAGGCGCCCTGGGCATCGTCATCAATCGCCCCACGGAGCTCACGCTCGGTGACCTCGCGCAGCATATGGAACTCGAGGTGGCGGACCTGGAAGCGGCGGAAAGACCGGTGCTGTCCGGCGGTCCGGTGCAGGTGGACCATGGTTTCGTGCTGCACGAGCCGCTGGGCGACTGGGAGTCGACGTTGCGCGTCACGGAGACCCTGGGCCTGACGACATCTCGGGACGTGCTGGCGGCGATCCTGGCCGGCGCCGGGCCCGAGCGGTGGCTGATCGCGCTGGGCTACGCGGGCTGGGGCCCCGGCCAGCTCGAGCAGGAACTCGCCCAGAACGCCTGGCTGACGGTCCCGGCCGACCGCGAACTCATCTTCGAGACACCTTTCGAGGCGCGCTGGCAGGAGACGGCCGCCCGCCTGGGCGTGGACCTGAAGCTGATCGCCGGCGAGGCCGGGCATGCCTGATCCGGCCCCCCGGGTGCGCACGGTGCTCGCCTTCGATTATGGAAACCGGCGCACGGGCGTGGCCGTGGGCAACACGCTCACGGGCACGGCCAGTCCGCTGATCACCCTGCAGAGCCGGGCCGGTGCGCTGGACTGGCCACGCATCGAACAGCTGGTCCGTGAATGGGAACCCGATCTGCTGGTGGTGGGCATCCCCGGTGGACAGCATGCCGCACCGCGCAACGCCTCGACCCAGGCGCTGCGCAAACGCATCGGCCGCTTCTGTCGCGACCTGGAGCACCGTTTCGGGCTCCCCGTGCAGACCGTGGACGAAACCTTGAGCTCGGACGAGGCCTACGTGCATCTGCGCCGCCAGCGGGCCGACGGGCAACGTCCCACCCTCTCCAAGAGCGACATCGACCGCACCGCGGCCGCCCTGTTGCTCGAGACCTGGATGCTGAAGCAGAGCGTCTCCCCGACCGCATGAAGCTGGAGGTGACCGACCCCCTGACCCGCCTCCATCGGGATCTCGAGGCGCTGCTTCGCCTGCGCGCGGTATCCACGCCCCTGGTCGTAGGCATCCACACCGGCGGCGCCTGGATCGCCGCTCGCCTCCACGCCGGGCTCGGCCTGGAAGGGCCGCTGGGCAGCCTCGACATCTCGTTCTACCGGGACGACTTCAGCCGGATCGGTCTCAATCCCCGCGTGCGCCCCTCGCAGCTGCCGCTTGGCATCGACGGGCGCCACGTGGTGCTGGTGGACGACGTCATCCACACGGGGCGTACCGTCCGCGCGGCCCTGAACGAACTGTTCGACTTCGGGCGCCCGGCCTCGGTGATGCTGGCCGTGCTCATCGACCGGGGCGGGCGCGAACTGCCCATCCAGCCGGACGCGGTGGGCGCGCGCGTGGAGCTGCCCCGCGGCAGCGAGATCAAACTCACCGGCCCCGACCCCCTGGGCCTGGAGATCCTGAGCACCCCGAACCGGCCCGAATCCAGGTGAAACCGCAATCCCCCGTCGCCAGGCCCGCCTCCTTGCAGCTGACCCCCGACGGCCGGCTGCGCCATTTCCTCTCCATCGAGGGCCTCCCCCGCGCCCTGCTCGAACAGATCCTGGATACGGCCGAATCCTTCGCCAACCTCGGTGGGCCGGCCGTGAAAAAGGTCCCGCTGCTGCGGGGCAAGACCATCGTCAATCTGTTCTTCGAGGCCAGCACCCGCACCCGCACGACCTTCGAGCTGGCCGCCAAGCGCCTGTCGGCCGACGTCCTGAATTTGAACATCGGCGCGGCGGCCACGGTGAAGGGCGAGACGCTGCTCGACACGCTGCGCAACCTGGAGGCGATGCACACCGACATGTTCGTGGTGCGCCACGCCGACAGCGGTGCGGCCCATTTCATCGCCCGACATGCCGCACCCCATGTGCGCGTGATCAACGCCGGCGACGGCCGCCACGCCCATCCCACCCAGGCCATGCTCGACATGTTCACCATACGGCGGGTGAAGGGGGCGTTCGAACCGCTGTGCGTGGCCATCGTGGGCGACATCCTGCACTCGCGCGTGGCCCGCTCGCAGATCCACGCCCTAAAGACGCTGGGAACGGGGTGCGTGCGCGTGGTGGCGCCGCGCACCCTGCTGCCGGCCGAAGTGGAGACCCTCGGCGTGGAGGCGCACGTAGACCCGGAAACGGGGCTCGAAGAGGCCGACGTGATCATCATGCTGCGGCTGCAGCGCGAGCGCATGAAAGGGGCCTTTCTCCCCAGCGAACACGAATACTTCCAGCGCTTCGGGCTCACCGAGGAACGCCTGCGCCGGGCCCGTCCCGACGTGATCGTCATGCATCCGGGTCCCATCAACCGAGGGGTGGAGATCGACAGCCGCGTGGCCGATGGACCACGCTCGGTGATCCTGCGCCAGGTCACCTACGGGATCGCCGTGCGCATGGCCGTGATGTCCATGGCACTGGGTACCGGGACCGACGCCTCATGAGGTGGCATCTCCAGGGCGGACACGTGATCGATCCGGCCTGCGGGCGCGACGGGCCGGCCGACGTGTGGATCGCCGACGGGCACATCGTGGCGGTGGGCACGGCACCCCCCGAATTCACGGCGGACCGGACACTCGCGCTGGACGGGCGGCTCGTGCTTCCGGGCCTGATCGATCTGGCCGTCCGGTTGCGCGAGCCGGGGCAGGAGCACAAGGCCACCATCGCCAGCGAGCTGCCGGCCGCCGCGGCCGGAGGCATCACCACGCTGGTCTGTCCACCCGACACCCAGCCCGTGGTGGACAGCCCCGCGCAGATCGAATACATCCAGCGCTCGGCCGCCGCCGTGGGCGGTCCGCGGGTGGAAGTGCTGGCCGCGTTGACCGTGGGTCTGGAAGGCACCGCGCTGGCCGAGATGGCGGCGCTGCGCGACGGCGGCTGCATCGGCCTGAGCAACGGCCTGCGCCCGGTGGCGAACACCCTGGTGCTGCGCCGCGCGCTGGAATACGCCGACACCCTGGGGCTGACCGTGCATCTGCATCCGCTGGATCCCCATTTGGCCGCGGACGGTTGCGCCCACGAGGGCGCGGTGGCCACCCGGTTGGGCCTGCCCGGCATCCCCCGCGCGGCGGAGACGGCGGCGCTGGCCCAGATCCTGGCCCTGGTGGAACAGACCGGCGCCCGGGTGCACATCTGCCGCCTGTCCACCGCCCGCGGGGCCCATCTCCTCGCCCAAGCAAGGGCGGAGGGACTGCCGGTGAGCGCCGACGTAGCCGTCCACCAGCTCTTTCTCACCGAAGACGATCTGGAGGGCTTCGACGCGCGCTGCCACGTCCTGCCCCCCGCGCGCACGGCCGCCGACCGCGCCGCGTTGCGCGAGGCGGTGGCCAGCGGTCTCGTGCAAGCCGTCTGCTCGGACCACCAGCCCCACGACGAAGACGCCAAGACCGCCCCCTTTCCGCAGACCGAGCCCGGCGTCTCCGGTCTGGAAACCCTGCTCGCGCTGATGCTCGAACTGGTCGGGCAGGGCGTCCTGGACCGGCCCACGGCCGTCGCCGCCCTGACCGGCGGGCCCGCCACGGTGCTGGGGCTCGACCGGGGCGCGCTGCGGCCCGGCGCCCCCGCCGATCTCACCGTCGTCGACCCCGACACGACCTGGACCCTGGAGGCGCAGAACATGCGCAGCCGCGGGCGGAATACCCCCTTCCTCGGCCGCAGGCTGCGCGGGCGCGTCACGCACACCTGGGTGGCGGGAACCCTGGTGTACGCCTTGGAGGGCGGTCGATGACCCGGCGGGAGACGCCGTCCATCGTGGAGCAGGAGGCGGAGATCCTCGCCCACGAGGCGCATCCGGGCGAGCAGTACGTCCTGCGGCTGCGGGCGCCTGACGTGGCAAGCCAGGCCCGCCCCGGTCAGTTCGTGCACCTGCGCTGCGGCCCCTGCCTGCCGCTGCGCCGCCCCCTGTCCATCCAGCGCACCGACCCGCGGGAGGGCTGGATCGAGCTTCTTTACAAGCGTGTGGGGGCGGGCACCGCCGCACTGGCCGAGCAGCCGGTGGGCGGCCGGCTGCCTCTGCTGGGTCCCATCGGTGTCCCGTTCCGGCCCGACCCCCGGCGACCGCGCGTGCTTCTGCTCGGCGGTGGCGTGGGGATCCCGCCCATGATCTTCGCCGCCCAGTGGCTGCGGGGGCGCACGCCCTGGAAACCGTTGGCGCTGCTGGGATCCGAGGTGCCCTTCCCCTTCACGCCCCGCCCGTCTCGGTCGTCGGTGAGCGGTCTGGACGGGACCCGCGCGGCCATGCCGCTGCTGGAGGACTGGGGCATCCCCTCACGCCTGGCCAGCCGGGCCGGCCTGCCGGGGTGCCATGCGGGCTACGTGACGGAACTCGCCGAGCGCTGGATCGCCGCGCGCGGCCATGCCGAAGATACGCAGATCCTGGCCTGCGGACCGCATGCCATGCTGAAGGCGGTGGCCGCCCTGGCATGCCGGCACGGGCTGCCCTGCCAGGTCTCGCTGGAGGAGTTCATGGCCTGTGCGGTGGGCGGCTGCGCGGGTTGCGTGGTGCGCGTGGAGACACCGCTCGGCCCGGCGATGCAACGGGTGTGTGTGGACGGGCCGGTGTTCGATGCCCGCGCGGTCTTTGGTCCGTGCGCCTGAGGCGGCTCACTTTTGCCCAGTGTCCGGCGGGTCCCCCTGTCCTTCGTCCTCCTCGTCGAAAAACAGTTCGTCGTCCTCCTCCCCGATGGCTTCGCGCATCATGGCCAGGGTGCTGATACGCCGCCGCTCCTCCGGGTTGGTCGTACCCGTCTCCTCGGGCAGCGCTGCGCCCAGATCGCCTGGAAACTCCAACGACTCGGACGCCTTGGAGAGATCCTTCTCCCCTTCTCCGAAATTGATCCGCCATTCCATGTCCGAGCGGGAGTCCGCATGCGCAAGCGCCGTCTGCAGGGTGATGCGCTTGAGCTGGTAGAGCTCGAACAGGGCCTGATCGAAGGTCTGCATCCCATTGACGGTGTCTCGCTCCATGGCGTGCTTGAGCTCGGGGAATTCTCCTTTCTTGATGAGCTCGGAGACGAACGAGGTGTTCACGAGCACCTCCACGGCCGGCACCCGCTTGCCGTCGCGCCCCACCACCAGCCGCAGCGAGACGATACCGCGCAGATTGAGCGCCAGATCCATGAGGATCTGGTTGCGGGCGTCCGGTGGAAAGAAGTTGATGATCCGATCCAGCGCCTGATTGGCGTTGACCGCATGCAGGGTGCTCAGGCAGAGATGGCCCGTGTCGGCGAAGCCGATGGCCGCCTCCATGGTCCTGCGGTCCCGGATCTCGCCGATCATGATGAGGTCCGGTGACTCGCGCAGGGCCTCGCGCAGCGCGTTCTCGTAGGAGAGCGTGTCCATGCCCACCTCGCGCTGTCCCACGATGGAACGCTTGTGGGTGAAGATGTACTCGATCGGGTCCTCGATGGTGAGGATGTGACCCGCCTGACGCTCGTTGCGATAGTCGATCATGGCCGCCAGGGTGGTGGACTTGCCGGAGCCCGTGGTCCCCACCACCAGCACCAACCCGTTCTTGTGCATGATCAGGTCTTTGAGCACCGGCGGCAGATGGAGCTCGTCGAGGGTCGGAACGCGGCTCTTGATGTGCCGGATCACCAGGGAGACCTCGCCCCGCTGCCGGTAGACGTTGACCCGGAACCGACCCGCCCCACCCAGGGTGATTCCGAGGTTCATCTCCTTCTCGCGCTCGAACTCCTGGATCTGCTCCTCGTTCATGAGGCTGTAGGCGAGCTTCTGGGTCACGCCCGGCTCCAGGGGAGTGCGGCTCACGGGTTTGATGGCCCCCTCGATCCGCACGCTCGCCGGCGCCCCGGTGGTCAGGTACAGGTCGGAGGCGCCCCGCTCCGCCATCAGTTTCAGGTAGGGGCTGATGTTCATGGCTGTGTCCGCGTGGTGGCCTGCGTGGCGAAGGCGTTGAGTTCCTCGGGCTTGGCCTCGATCTCGAGCTCATCTACTTCGCGCGGTGCCGCTTTCCTGGAGAGCGTCCCCTCCAGTTTGATCCGCAGACGCAGATCGTTGACCGAGTCGGCGTTGCGCAGCGCATCCTCGTAAGTGATCTTGCCCTGCTCGAGGAGCTGGAACAGGTGCTGGTCGAAGGTCTGCATGCCGTGGTTGTTGGAACGCTTGATGAGCTCCTTGATCCCGGGGATGTCGCCCTTGAAGATCAGGTCCGACATGAGCGGGGTGTTGATCATGATCTCCACGGCCGGGATGCGTCCCTCGGAGTCCTTGAGCGGGATCAGGCGCTGGGAGATCACCGCCTTCAGGTTCAGGGACAGGTCCATCAAGAGTTGTTCGCGCCGATCCTCCGGGAAGAAATTGATGATCCGATCCAGGGCCTGGTTGGTGCTGTTGGCGTGCAGGGTGCTCAGACACAGGTGTCCGGTCTCGGCGAAGGCGATGGCGTACTCCATGGTCTCGCGATCTCGGATCTCGCCGATGAGGATCACGTCCGGGGCCTGGCGCAGGGTGTTCTTGAGGGCGATCCCGTAGTCGGCCGTGTCCACTCCCACCTCGCGTTGGGTCACGATGCACTTGCCGTGTTCGTGCACGAACTCGATGGGATCCTCGATGGTGATGATGTGTCCGTAGCTGTTCTGATTGCGATAGCCCACCATGGCCGCCAACGACGTGGACTTGCCCGATCCGGTGGCCCCCACGAAGATCACCAGCCCCCGCTTGGTCATGGAAATGTCCCTGAGGATGGGCGGCAGATTCAGGTCCTCGAACCGGGGAATGTTCGTATTGATGGTGCGAATCACCATGGCCGAGCTGCCGCGCTGCACGAAGGCGCTCACCCGAAAACGCGCCACCCCGGTGAGACTGATGGCGAAGTTGCACTCGTTGGTCTCCTCATAGGTCCGGGCCTGGCGGTCGTTCATGATGGCCCGCACCAGGACCTGGGTGTGCGCGGCGGTCAACGGCTGGCTGGTCACGGGCATCACCTTGCCGTCGATCTTCACGCTGGGCGGCGCGCCGGCCGCGATGAACAGGTCCGAAGCCTCGCGGTTCACCATGGTGCGCAGCAGGTCGTTGATGAAACCGATGGCCTTGTCGCGATCCATGAAGCGTCCCCCGGATGATCAGAAGTTGGCCTTGTTCACGGCCCGCTTGCGGGCCTCCTCGCGGCTCACCAGACCGCGGTCGACCAGGTCACGCAGATTCTGATCCAGCGTCTGCATCCCGTAGGCCTGCCCGGTCTGGATGGCCGAGTACATCTGCGCCACCTTGTCCTCGCGGATCAGGTTGCGGATGGCCGGCGTGCCGATCATGATCTCGTGGGCGGCGATCCGTCCGCCCCCGATGCGCTTGAGCAGGGTCTGGGAGATCACCGCACGCAGGGATTCCGACAACATGGAGCGGACCATGTCTTTCTCCGCGGCCGGAAACACGTCCACGATCCGGTCGATGGTCTTGGCCGCCGAGCTGGTGTGCAGCGTGCCGAAGACCAGGTGTCCGGTCTCGGCGGCGGTCAGGGCCAGGCGGATGGTCTCCAGGTCTCGCAGCTCACCGACCAGGATCGTGTCCGGATCCTCGCGAAGCGCCGAGCGCAGGGCCTCGTTGAAGCCGTGCGTGTCGCGATGCACTTCGCGCTGGTTGACCAGGCATTTCTTGGACTCGTGCACGAACTCGATGGGATCCTCGATGGTGAGGATGTGCCCATACTCGGTTTCGTTCTTGTGGTTGACCATGGCGGCCAGTGTGGTGGACTTGCCCGATCCAGTGGGGCCGGTGACGAGAACGAGCCCGCGCGGGTAGCTGGCGATCTCGGCGAAGATCCTGGGGCAATTGAGGTCTTCCAGGGTCAGGATCTTCGAAGGGATGGTCCGGAACACCGCCCCCGGTCCCCGGTTCTGGTTGAATACGTTGACCCGAAACCGTGCCAGCGAGGGCACTTCGAAGGAGAAATCGGTCTCCAGATACTCCTCGTAGTCCCGGCGCTGCTTGTCGTTCATGATGTCGTAGACGATGTCGTGCACCTCCTTGTGCTCCAAGGCCGGGAGGTTGATGCGGCGGATGTCGCCGTCGACACGAATCATGGGGGGCACGCCGGCCGACAGGTGCAGATCGGAGGCGTTGTTCTTGACCGCGAATGCAAGCAGCTGGGTGATATCCATTTCCGCGTTGGGCGTTTTGTTCCAGAATAGGTCGCGTCCGCTAGGGGCGCCCGCACCGGCAGGGCCCAAGGCCAGACCGTAGGGAATCGGTCGGCATCGTGCAATGCGGCGCAGGACGGGTGCGTGCGGATCTTCGACCAAAGGCAGGAACCTTTCCATGAGCCTGACCTCCCACCCCGGGAGCGAAATGGACGCCTTCCAGGAACGCCTCGCACGAGTCCGGGCGCGCATCGCCCGGGCCGAGCGGGCCCATGGCCGCCCCCCCGGTAGTGTGAGGCTGCTGGCGGTGAGCAAGACCCAACCGACGCCGGTCCTGCGCGTCGCCTGGGAGACGGGCCTGCGGGCGTTCGCGGAGAGCTATTACCAGGAGGCCGTCCAAAAGATCGAGGCCCTGGCCGGGCTCGGCATCGAATGGCACTTCATCGGCCCCATCCAGTCCAACAAGACACGCGGGATCGCCCAGCGTTTCGCCTGGGTGCACAGTGTGGATCGGGAGAAGATCGCCAGGCGGCTGAGCGAACACCGCCCGCCGTCGATGCCCCCGTTGCAGGTCTGCCTCCAGGTCAACATCGACCGCGAGCCCACCAAGTCCGGTTGCCCGCCCGAAGCCGTGGAGACGCTGGCGCGCTACATCGCGCAGCTGCCCCGCCTGCGGCTTCGCGGGCTGATGACGATCCCGGCGGCCACGCAAGACCCCGAACGACAACGCGCCGCGTTCGCGCGCGTGCGCCGTCTCCAGGAACACCTCAACGCGCAGGGACTGGCGCTCGACACCCTGTCCATGGGCATGTCCCGGGACCTCGAGGCGGCCATCGCCGAGGGCGCTACGGTGGTGCGTATCGGCACGGCCCTGTTCGGGCCGAGACCCCCTCGCCCGCGGACCCGTTGAACAACGGCTCCGGGCGGGGCTCGCCCCTGCCGCACGGTGGATCAGACTTGCTACACTTGCGCCGACGCCAGACAGGAACCCAAGCCCCCATGAACGAATCCGTCCACGCCCGTCTCGCCTTCATCGGCGGCGGCAACATGGCCACCGCCCTCGTGGGCGGCCTGGTGGAGGACGGCTGGCCGGCCCAGCGCATCGCCGTCGCCGACCCCGAGGCGGGGCGGCGGGCGGGTCTCGCCGGTCGGTTCGGCGTGCATACCACGCCGGACAACCGCAGTGCGGCGGCCGAGGCGGACGTGGTAGTGCTCGCGGTCAAACCCCAGGTCCTGCGAGGGGTCTGTTTGGGGCTGGCTCCGACGCTGCAACAGACCCGCCCCCTGGTGCTGTCCATCGCCGCGGGCGTCCGCGCCGAGGCCATCGACCGCTGGCTCGGGGGCGGACAGGCCGTGGTGCGCTGCATGCCCAATACGCCCGCGCTGGTGGGCGCCGGAGCCACCGCCCTGGTGGCGCTGCCCGCGGTGGACGCCGACCGCCGGGCGCTGGCGGAACGGATCCTGCGCGCCGTCGGGGTGACCGTCTGGCTGGATGACGAGGCGCTCATGGATGCCGTCACGGCGCTGTCCGGCAGCGGACCGGCCTATTTCTTCCTGTTCATGGAATCCCTGCTGGAGGCCGGCGGCGAGCTGGGACTGCCCCCGGATGTCGCCCGGTTGCTCACCCTGCAGACCGCGCTGGGCGCGGCCCGTCTCGCCCTGGAGAGTCGGGAAGACCCCGCCGTCCTGCGCCAGCAGGTGACCTCCCCGGGGGGAACCACCGAACGGGCCTTGGCCGTGTTGGAAGACGGCGGCCTACGCCGCCTGCTGCGCCGGGCCGTGGCCTCGGCCGCCGCTCGTTCACGGGAGCTGGCCGATGCGCTGTCCCGGGAGGAGACGGGATGAACTCGGTGGGTACGAATCTGCTGAGCTTCCTGGTCGACGTCCTGTTCAACCTGTACGTCGCCGCCGTGGTGCTGCGCCTGCTGCTCGCCTGGGTGCGAGCCGACTTCTACAACCCGCTGTCCCAGTTCCTGGTCACCGTCACCAATCCCCTGCTGGTCCCATTGCGTCGGGTGATTCCGCCGCTCGGCCGGGTGGACTCGGCCAGCATCGTCCTGGCCTACGCCCTCAAGCTGCTGCAGCTCTACATCCTGATGTGGCTGAGTGGCATCACGGTCTATGGCGGCTATCTGCTCTGGGCCGCGGGAGTCAAGCTGGTCGAGCTGGTCGTCTACATCTTCATGGGCTCGATCCTGATCGAAGTGATCCTGAGCTGGGTGGCCCCCGCCGCCCGCTACCAGAACCCCGTCGCCGGGCTCGTGCACGATCTCAACGAACCCCTGATGCGGCCCTTGCGCCGGGTTATTCCGCCCATCGGCATGGTGGACCTCTCTCCGCTGGTGGCGCTCATCGGGCTGCAAATGCTGCTCATCGTGCTGCGCGGGCTGTATTGATGGCGCGCAGGGCAGCACTGCGCTGGGAGGGACGCACGCTCGTGCTGCAGGTTCACGCGCAACCCAACGCCCGCGGCGACGCTGTCTGCGGGCTGTACGGCGGCGCGATCCGCATCCGCCTCGCGGCGCCGCCCGTAGAGGGACGGGCCAACCGCCGCCTGCAGGAATTCCTCGCCAGCAGCTTCGGCGTGCCCCGCTCCCGCGTCAGGATCCTGCACGGTGCGGGGGGACGCCACAAGCGGGTGGCCGTGGAAGACCCGCGACGGATGCCCGAATGGGCTGCGGCGCTGACGGACCCCGGCGGCCAAAGAACCCCATGAGGCGGGCCGCGCCGCTGGGTACGGCGCCGCTCAGCTGCTAGTCTTCGAGACGACGATTCCGACCACACCGACCACCCGGAAACCACACCACTCGATAGGAGGAATGGAAATGCGATTCCAATGGCCGTCACTCGCCGTGTTCATCGTGCTCGCCCTGTTCGCCACCGGCGCCCAGGCCGAGCGCTCCGCCGATTTCGGGGACTATGTCGTGTATTACAACGCGGTGCGCACCGACTTCTTCAATCCCGAGATCGCCAAGGCCTACGGCATCACCCGCAGCCGCCACCGGGCCTTGCTCACCGTTTCGGTACTGCGCAAACGCATGGGGCTGGCGGCTCAACCCGTTCCAGCCAGGATCGAGGCCCGCGGCGTCAACCTGTCCAACCAGATCAAGGAGATCAAGATCCGAGAAATCAAGGAGCCGGATGCCGTGTATTACATCGGGGAACTGCCCATCACCAACGGCGAGACCATCGATTTCACCATCACGGTCCAACCCAAGGGGGGCGAAAAACGCACGGTGACGTTCCGTCAGGCGTTCGTCACCGACTGAAAGCCAAGTGGCCGCAGCCCGGCCGGGCTGCGGCCTCCCCCGCGGATTCCAGGACGGATCAAGCCTCGACCGGGATCTTGCGCGCCTGCCCCTCTTGCTTCTTCGGGATCCGGATCACCAGCACCCCGTTCTCCGCCTTCGCCGAGATGTTGTCGGCGTCGGCCGTGTCGGGCAGGGAGAACCGTCGGTAGAACGTACCGCTCACGCGCTCGATGCGCGTGTATTTGTCCGTCTCCTCCTTGTGCTCGGCCTGGCGTTCACCCTTGATGCTGAGCACGCCGTTATCCATGGAGACCTCGATGTCCTTCGGATCCACGCCGGGAATATCGGCATGGATGACGAAGGCGTCGTCCTCCTCTTTGATGTCCACGGCCGGGACCCAGTCCGCCGTGGCCACCTTGGACTCGCTGTCGCCGGCCTCCATGACGCTCATCATCTTCTCCATCTCACGGCGCCACTGATCCAGCAGGCTCCAAGGTTCGTAGGGTTTCGGTACCAACATGATCTTCACCTCCATTGCCAGGATTGTCGGTCATCTTCGATGATGAGGGCACACGGCGCGTTTTCAAGCATTCGAACAACGCGGCCACAAGCCGGGATGCGGAGCAGCCCGGCCCACATGGGTATCATGGGGATGAGGGATTATTGGGCAGGGCGGTTGTGAATGAGTACCATGCGCCCACCCGATGTCTTCACGACAATGATGCCGCGGTCCATCGCAACACAAAGTCACAGGGAGGACACGAACGTGCCATATCATCCTCGGCGGTTCACGCACATTTTCACCGTTTCGGCTCTGTTTGCCACGCTCACGCTCGCCACGGGCAACACGCTGGCCGCATCTTGCAAGGAGGTGACATCGCAATCGGCCTGCGAGAAACGTGCCGATTGCACCTGGGTCAAGGGCTACAAACGCAAGGACGGCGCCAAGGTCAAAGCCTACTGTCGAGCCAAGGGCACCAAGAAAAAAGCCACCAAGAAGACTTCCCAGCGGAAACCGGAAACCGTGCAAAAGAAAGGCAATAAATAAATCACCCTGCGGGCCCTGGCGGATCGCGGCCGCCAGGGCCCGCCGCAAGCCGCCCCGAAACGTTGCCACGAGACCCCTCGGTTTGGGTGGCCTGCGGTACCACCCATGATGTCCGGTCCTTGCTCAGAGGCCCAGCCACAGATAAAGCAGCAGGAGGTCCGCCAAGGCGAGCACCGCCGCCACGCCCTTCCAGAAGGCCACCGGATTGCGTTCGGCCAGCGGTTTGAGCTCGTGTTCCACGTAGCGTGGGTTGGGGTGGGAGAGGTCGTATAAAAACTCGGACAGCGTCTCGTAGCGCTTACGCGGATCCGGGTGTACGGCACGGCGCAACGCCCCATCGACCCAGACCGCGAGGTTCGGGTTGTATTCCCGCGCCGAGCGGTAGCGCCATCGTCGGCGGGCGCCGGGATGGTCGGATTCTCCGTAGGGCAGGTGACCGGTGAGCAACTCGTAAGCGATCACCCCCAGCGAGTAGATGTCCGCCTGTTTGGTGTAGATTCCATCCAGGACCTCGGGGGCCATGTAGTCGGCGGTGGCCTGTGGGACGTCGGCCTCGAAGCTGGTGGCGATCTCGGCGGTACCGGCCACGCGCACCGACCCGAGGTCGATGACCTTCAGCAACCCCCCTCGGTCGATCATCACGTTGTCGGGCTTGAGATCCAGATGCAACATCTCCAAGCGGTGGAAGGCGCGCAGTCCCTCGGCGAGCTGTCGCAGATACTCCCGGACTTTGTTGATATGGGTCTGGGGATGGTCGTCGATCCACTGGCGCAGGGTCTGCCCCTCCACGTATTCCACCACTTGGTACAAGAACCGCCGGCGCGGGGCCTCGAACACCCGGACCACATGCGGATTACGGATACGCCGGCCCACCCACTCCTCGTGCAGGAAGGCCTCCAGATAGGCGGCATCGTCGCGGTAGTTGACCGACGGCACTTTGAGGATCACGTGACCGCCCACATCCAGATCGCGGGCGAGATAGACCTCGCTGCGCTTGGATGCGTGCAGGGCGCGCAGGATCTCGAAGCCGTCGATCTTCATACCCGGGGCGAGCGGCGGCGGGAAGGGCAGCTCGTGCAAGCGCAGCAATAATTCCTCCTCGCTGCGCGGGTCCGGCAGACCCAACACACGCACCAGCAAGCAAGTCACATTGTCCCCGCTGCCCGCCTTCAGCGCGGTCTCCACCAGGGTGTCGGCCGCGGTCCGCAGGTTCTCCCCGCAGCGGCGCAGGATCTCCGCGATGCGCGGGTCGGTGAGCTGCCCGCTCACCCCGTCGGTGACGAACAGATACAGATCCCCCACCTGGGCCGGCAGCGAGCGGTAGTCGATGTCCACGTGCGGCTCCACGCCGAGGGCGCGGGAGAGGAACTCCCGGTCCTCGGACAGCCACACCCGGTGGTCCCGGGTCAGGAGCTCCAGATCCCCGTCGCGCCAGCGGTACAAGCGCGAGTCGCCCACGTGGAAGACATGGGCCGTGGCGGATTTGAGCACCAGGCCCGTGAACGTGGTCACCATCGCCTTGGGTACGCCGTGCAGACTCTGCCCCTGGGCAAAGAGCCAGCGGTTGAGCGCCCCCAGCACCTTGGCCCCCGAAGTCTTCACGGCCCAGGAGTCCGGGGTGGCGTAGTAGTCGTTGAGAAAGGACTCCACCGCGATGCGGCTGGCCGCCGCCCCGCCCTCGGCGGTGCTCATGCCATCGGCGATGGCCGCCGCCGCCCCCTTGGTGAGCACCGCCTCGGCCTGGGGCATGCGCACGGCCGCCGCATCGGCGTTCTCCGGCTTGTCGCCCGCCTCGCTGCGACAGGCGTAATCGAGCCTGAGCTCGGTCATGGGACCACCCAAGCCCGCCGCCCGCGGCCAGTTCCCCTCCGGCCGATCACTTCACATCGATCAGCTCGACCGTGCCATCGGGCAGGATCTCGGCCATCTGGCCGGCCGGCTCTTCCAGGAACAACGCGATGAGCAGAAACACGATCCCCGCCACCGCGCCGATGAACAGGAAGAACTGATCGTAGCTCACCATGGAGTTGACGGTGAGGAACACCACCGCCCCCACATTGCCGAAAGCCCCCGCCATGCCGGCGATCTGTCCGGTCATGCGGCGCTTGACCAGCGGGACCATGGCATACACCGCCCCGGAGCCGGCCTTGGAGAAGATGCCGCCCAGGATCGTGAGGGCCACTACCAGCCCCACCGGCCAGCTCCGATCCACCAGCCCGAGGACCAGGAAACTCGCCGCGATGCCGGCAAACACCACGATGAGCGCGCGCTTGCGCCCGATGCGGTCGCTGAGCCAGCCCCCACCGGGGCGGGCGAAGAGGTTGAGGAACGGATAGACACCCGCCAGCAGGGCCGCGGTGACCTTGGGCAGGTCGAACCACGAGACGTAGAACATGGCCAGCATGGAGACCACGGCCAACTCCGTGCCGAAGGTGACCAGATAGGCCCAGTCCAACACCGCCACCTGCTTGAACTTGTAGCGGTGCAACTCCGGGACCGGCGCCTTCAGCACGTGGGCGTTCAGGTGCCACACCTTCCAGCTCTGCACCAGAAAGACCCCGGCCAGGACCGCGTAGATGACATCGGCGGCGGCCCAGTCGATCAGACCCATCTTGGCCGGCGACAGCTTCCAGGTGAGCAGGGCCAACGCGAGATACAGCGGTATGTTCATGAGGATGTACAGGGCCAGGTCGCCTGGGCTGGTGACCTCCATGGCCCCGGTCTTCTTGGGCTTGAAATAGGTGGAGCCCTTGGGCGTGTTGCGCACCGCCGTGTAATAGAAGATCCCGTAGACGATGGCCACCAGGCTGGCGAAGGTGAAGGCCCAGCGCCAGCCGTCCTGGCCGCCGAAATGGGCCGCGATCACCGGCAGGGTCATGGCCGCGCCAGCCGAGCCGAAATTGCCCCAACCGGCGTAGATGCCCTGGGCGATGCCCGTCTCACGGGCCGGAAACCACTCCCCGATCATGCGGATGCCCACCACGAAACCGGCGCCGATGAAACCGGAGAGGAATCGCAGCAGGGCCAGCTTCTCGTAGGAATCCGCCCAGGCGAAAAAGATGCTGATCACCCCGCCCAGTATCAGAATCGCGGAAAACAGGATCCGCGGCCCGTACTTGTCCACCAGCATGCCCACGATGATGCGCGCCGGAATGGTCATGGCCACGTTCAGGATCAGCAGCACCTTGGCCTGCTGGTCGGTCAGTCCCAGGGCCTCCTCGATGAACGGCATCATGGGCCCCAGCCCCAGCCACACCACGAAGGTGAGGAAGAAGGCGAACCAGGTCAGATGCAGGATGCGGTTCTTGCCGGAAAAGGACAGTAGGTTCAGTGGCTCGCTCATCACTCGATACTCCAAGAGGGTCGGATGCACTGCGACCGTTCCAAGCAAGCCTCATGCCATACGCTCGCCGACCTTGCACGGCCGCCTCCCCCGTACCGTCCATCATGACCCCTGGCCCAGTGAGGAAATCCATGCGCACCGCTTTGGTGCACACGCCCCGGTCGATTGCACCAAACTACGAAGCGATCCAGCCCATCCCCGACCGCCACGCACCACAACCCCGACACGCCCAGCATTGGCATGAACCATGCATTACCCGTTTTGGTCCCAAGTTTCACGCAGGTGCAAGGCGCAAAGATCATGGCCAAAGAAAGACTGGTGCTCATCGGCAACGGCATGGCGGGCGTGCGCACGCTCGAAGAGTTGCTCAAGCTCGATCCGGAGCGTTACGAGATCACCGTGTTCGGTGCCGAACCCCATCCCAACTACAACCGCATCATGCTCTCTCCGGTGCTGGCCGGCGAGAAAACCATCGACGACATCATCCTCAACGACCGGGCCTGGTACGAATCCAACGGAATCACGCTGCACACGGGCAACCCGGTGGTGGGCATCGACCGGCGCCGGCGCGTGGTGCGGGCCGACAGCGGCCTGGAGGCCCCCTACGACCGCCTGCTGCTGGCCACCGGCTCGCTGCCCTTCATCATCCCCGTTCCGGGCTCGAATCTGGATGGGGTCCTGGGGTTCCGCGACATCGCCGACGTCGAGGCCATGCTGGAGGCGGCCCGCCAGTACCGTAAGGCCGTAGTCATCGGCGGCGGCCTGTTGGGCCTGGAGGCGGCCAACGGCCTCATGAAACAGGGCATGGACGTGACCGTGGTGCACCTGCTCGACACCCTGATGGAAAAACAGCTGGACCCCCCGGCCGCCGCCCTGCTCAAGCAATCGCTGGAAGAACGGGGCCTGAAGTTCCACATGCCGGCCCAGACCACCGAGATCCGCGGCGACGGGCGCGTGGAGGCGGTGGCCTTCGCCGACGGCAGCGAGCTCGAGGCGGACCTGGTGGTCATGGCCGTGGGCATCCGGCCCAACATCGATCTGGCCCAGCGGGCCGGGATCTACTGTGAACGCGGCGTGGTGGTCAGCGACACCCTGCAGACCTACGACCCGCGCATCTACGCCGTGGGCGAGTGCGTGCAGCACCGGGGCAAGACCTATGGCCTGGTGGCCCCCCTGTTCGAGCAGGCCAAGGTCTGCGCCAACCACCTGGCCGGCCTGGGCTATGCCCGTTACGAGGGCTCGGTGACCTCCACCAAACTCAAGGTCACGGGCATCGACCTGTTCTCGGCCGGACGCTTCAACGAGCAGGAAGGCGACGAGACCCTCGTGCTCCAGGATCCAGCCCGCGGCGTGTACAAGAAACTGGTGGTGCGCGACGACCGCATCGAGGGCGCCGTGCTCTACGGCGACACCATGGACGGCTCGTGGTACTTCCAGCTCATGCGCGACCGCGCCGATATCTCCGACTTCCGCCCCACCATCCTGTTCGGCCAGCATGACGTGGGCGACGCCGGCCACGGCGATGAAAAGACCCGGGTCATGGCGCTGCCCGATGACGCCGAGATCTGCGGCTGCAACGGCGTGTGCAAGGGCGAGATCGTCGAGGCCATCGTGACCAAGGGTTTGTTCACCCTCGAGGAGGTACGCGCCCACACCAAGGCCTCCAGCTCCTGCGGCTCCTGCACGGGGCTGGTGGAGGCGCTGCTGGCCTCCACGGTGGGCGAGGGCTACGAGGCCTCGCCCAAGAAGAAACCCCTGTGCGGCTGCACCGACCACACCCACGACGAAGTGCGCCGCGCCATCGTGGAACACGAGCTCAAGAGCATCCCCGAGGTCATGCGCTTCATGGAGTGGAAGACGCCCGACGGCTGCAACAAGTGCCGACCGGCGCTCAACTTCTATCTGGTGGTGGCCTGGCCGGGCGAATACAGCGACGACTACCGTTCGCGCTTCATCAACGAGCGGGTGCACGCCAACATCCAGAAGGACGGCACCTACTCGGTGGTGCCGCGCATCTTCGGCGGGGAGACCTCGCCGGCCCAGCTGCGGGCCCTGGCCGAGATCGCGGAGAAATGGGAGGTGCCCACCGTCAAGGTGACCGGCGGCCAGCGCATCGATCTGCTGGGCGTGAGGAAGGAGCAGCTGCCGGGCATCTGGGGCGACCTGGCCCGCGCCGGTTTCGTCTCCGGGCACGCCTACGGCAAGGCCATCCGCACCGTCAAGACCTGCGTGGGCTCGGAATGGTGCCGCTTCGGCACGCAGGACTCCACCACCATGGGCATCAAGATCGAGCAGATGACCTGGGGCTCCTGGATGCCCCACAAGGTCAAGATGGCCGTCTCGGGCTGCCCGCGCAACTGCGCCGAAGCCACCATCAAGGATCTGGGCGTGGTGGCGGTGGACTCCGGATGGGAGATTCACGTGGGCGGAAACGGCGGCATCAAGGTGCGCGTGACCGACTTCCTGGTCAAGGTGGAGACCATGGACGAGGTGCTGGAGTACACCGCCGCCTTCCTCCAGCTCTATCGCGAGGAGGCCCATTACCTGGAGCGCACCGCCCCCTGGGTCGAACGAGTGGGACTGCACTACATCAAGGAACGCATCGTCGACGACGCGGACAATCGCAAGCGACTGGCCCAGCGCTTCCTGGAATCGCAGCGATACGCCCAGACCGACCCCTGGAAAGAACGGGCCGAGGGCGCCGACCGCCACGAGTTCGAACCGCTGCGACTGGTCCGGGGCGTGGCCTGAGTCCATTGTCGACCGCGAAGGCGCGACGAGCGCGAACGGGGCTCCCCGGAACCTTCGCGGTGAACCTGAACCACGAGGACAGACCGATGAGTGAATGGCTGGAAATCTGCCGACTGGAGGACATCCCCCGGCTGGGGTCGCGGGTGGTGGAACGCGCCGACGGGAACATCGCCGTCTTCCGCACCCAGGACGACCGGGTCTTCGCGCTCGACGACCGCTGCCCCCACAAGGGCGGGCCCCTGTCCCAGGGCATCGTCTTCGACCACAAGGTCGCCTGCCCCCTGCACGACTGGGTCATCGACCTGGAAAAGGGCGAAGCCGTCCCGCCCGACGAGGGATGTACCCACAGCTACCCCGTGCGCGTGGAGGGCGGGGTGGTCTACCTGTCCCTGGCCCGCGCCAGCGCCGCGGCCTGATGGATTGCGGCTCGCCGCAAACGCACCCACTTCGCGCAGCAACCGCTGGGAACTGACCCATGAGCCATTTTCTCGACAGACTGCGTTTCTTCCGCAAGGTCAAGGCCCGCTTCTCCGACGGCCATGGCATCGTCACCGACGAGGACCGCCAGTGGGAGGACGCCTACCGGAACCGCTGGCGTTTCGACAAGGTGGTGCGGTCCACCCACGGCGTGAACTGCACGGGCGGCTGTTCCTGGAACATCCATGTCAAAAACGGGCTGGTGGCCTTCGAGATGCAGGCCACCGACTATCCCCGCACACGCCCCGACCTGCCCAATCACGAGCCGCGCGGCTGCCAGCGTGGGGCCAGCTTCTCCTGGTACCTGTACAGCCCCCACCGGGTGAAGTACCCGCTGATCCGTGGAAGGCTCCTGGAGCTCTATCGGGCCGAGCGCGCCGCCGGCAAGGATCCCGTGGCGGCCTGGGCGGCCATCCAGGCCGACCCGGACAAGCGCCGGCGCTACACCGCCGTGCGCGGGCTGGGCGGCTTCGTGCGCGCCGAGTGGGACGAAGTAGTCGAGATCATCGCCGCAGCCAACGTCCACACCATCCAGACCTGGGGGCCGGACCGCATCGCCGGCTTCTCGCCCATCCCGGCCATGAGCATGATCTCGTATGCGGCGGGCAGCCGGTATCTGTCGCTGATCGGCGGGGTGCCCCTGTCCTTCTACGACTGGTATTGCGACCTGCCCCCCTCCTCGCCCCAGGTCTGGGGCGAGCAGACCGACGTACCGGAGGCCGCCGACTGGTACAACTCCGGCTACATCATCGTCTGCGGGGCCAACCTGCCCATGACCCGCACCCCCGATGCGCATTTCTACTCCGAGGTGCGCTACAAGGGCACCAAGGTGGTGGCCGTGGCCCCCGACTATGCCGAGTACGTCAAGTTCGCCGACCTTTGGATGCCGCTCAGGCAGGGCACCGACGCGGCCCTGTTCATGGCCTTCGCCCATGTCACGCTCAAGGAATTCTTCATCGACCGGCAGGTGCCCTATTTCCAGGACTACGCCCGTCAGTACACGGATCTGCCCATGCTGGTCCGCCTGCGCGACCACGAGGGCCGCTGGGTTCCGGACCGCTTTCTGCGCGCCAGCGACTTCGACGACGCCCTGGATCAGGACAACCACCCCGAGTGGAAGACACTCGCCCTGGATGAGACCACCGGCGAGGTGGTGGTGCCGCGCGGCTCCATCGGTTTTCGCTGGGGCGAGGAAGGCCGCTGGAGCCTGGAGCCCCGCGACGCCGACGGCCGCGAGGTCCGGCTGGCCCTGAGCCTGGTGGAGCGCCATGACGAGGTGCTGGAGGTGGACTTCCCCCACTTCACGCCGGGGGAGGGGCGCCGCCTGACCCGCCGCGTCCCGGTGCACCGCCTGCGCCTGGACGGCCGGGAGGTGCCGGTGGCCACGGTCTTCGACTTGCAGGTGGCCCAGTACGGCGTGGACCAGGGCCTGGGCGACGCCCGCGCCCGGGACTACGGCGACGCCGAGGTGCCCTACACGCCCGCCTGGGCGGAGCGGATCACCGGCGTCAAGCGCGCCGACATCGAGCGCACCGGCCGCGAGTTCGCCGACAACGCGGCCAAGACCCAGGGCCGCTCCATGGTCATTCTCGGTGCCGGCGTCAACCATTGGTACCACAACGACATGACCTACCGCGCCATCATGAATCTGCTGCACCTGTGCGGCTGCGTGGGTCAGTCCGGGGGTGGTTGGGCGCACTATGTCGGCCAGGAGAAGCTCCGCCCACAGGCCGGCTGGGCCCCCATCGCCTTCGCCCTGGACTGGTACCGCCCGCCGCGGCAGATGAACGGCACCAGTTTCTTCTATTTCCATACCGACCAATGGCGCTACGAGTCCATCGCCGCCGACGGGCTGCTGGCCGACACCGCCAAGGGCCGGTACAAGGGCTACACCCTGGCCGACTACAACGTGGTTTCCCAACGCCTGGGCTGGCTGCCCTCGGCCCCCCACTTCAACGAAAACCCCCTGGAGATCGTGCGCAAGGCCGAGGCCGCGGGCGCCACCGACGAGGCCGGTGTGGTGCAACACGTGGTCGATCGCCTGAAATCCGGTGATCTGGCCTTCGCCGCCGAGGACATCGACGCCCCCGAGAACTTCCCCCGCAACTTATTCGTATGGCGGGCCAACCTGCTCGGCACCAGCGCCAAGGGACACGAATATTTCCTCAAGCACCTGCTCGGCGCCCAGAACGGTGTGATGCAAGACGTGCGCCCCGAGGCGCGTGGGCGCGAGATCCGCTGGCGCGAACACGCCCCCATCGCCAAGCTGGACCTTTTGGTGGACGTCAACTTCCGCCTCAACTCCACGGGGGCGTACTCGGACATCATCCTGCCCACGGCCACCTGGTACGAGAAGAACGACCTCAACACCACCGACATGCACCCGTTCATCCATCCGCTCACCGCGGCGGTGGACCCGGGGTGGGAGTCGCGTAGCGACTGGCAGATCTTCCGCGCGCTGGCGCGCAAGTTCGGCGAGCTGGCCGCCGAGCACCTGGGCGTGCGCAAGGATCTGGTGGCCGCGCCGCTCATGCACGACGCGCCCACCGAGCTCGGCCAGCCCCTGGAGGTGCGCGACTGGAAGCGCGGGGAGTGCGAACCGGTGCCGGGCAAGACCCTGCCGCAGCTCAAGGTCGTCGAACGCGACTTCGCCAACGTGGGGCGCATGTACGAGGCCCTGGGACCGTTGATGGAGCGTATCGGCAACAACGTCAAGGGCATCGACTGGGAGACCCGCGCCGAGTACGAGCGCCTCAAGACCCACGTGGGGGTCGTCGGCGAGCCCGGCAAGACCCAAGGCATGCCCTCGCTGGCCGAGGATACACACGTGTGCGAGGCGATCCTCACCCTCGCCCCGGAGACCAACGGCGAGGTGGCCGTGCGCAGCTGGCGGGCCCTGTCGCGCAAGACCGGACGCGACCACGCGCATCTGGCCGCAGGCCGGGCCCACGACAAGATCACCTTCGCCGACATCAAGGCCCAACCGCGCAAGATCATCACCGCGCCCACCTGGAGCGGGCTGGAGTCCGAGGAAGTGAGCTACACCTCGGGCTACACCAACGTCCACGAGCGCATTCCCTTCCGCACCCTCACGGGTCGGGCCCAGTTCTATCAGGATCACGAGTGGATGCTGGACTTCGGCGAGGGCTTCTGCGCCTACCGCCCGCCCCTGGACATGGCCGAGACCGAGCCGGTGCGCCGCCGCCTGGGCGACAAGCCGCATCTGGTGCTCAACTGGATCACCCCACACTCCAAGTGGGGCATCCATTCCACCTACAACGACAACCTGCGCATGCTCACCCTGTTCCGCGGCGGGCCGGTGGTCTGGATCGCCGAGCGCGACGCGGCCCGGGTCGGGATCCGGGACAACGACTGGGTCGAGGCCCTGAACGCCAACGGGGCCACCGTGGCCCGCGCCGTGGTGAGCCAGCGCGTGCCCGAAGGCATGGCCATCATGTACCACGCCCAGGAGAAGATCGTGAACGTGCCGGGCTCCAACACCACGGGCAAGCGCGGCGGCATCCTCAACTCGGTGACCCGCGTGGTGGTCAAGCCCACCCACATGATCGGGGGCTACGCGCAGCTCGCCTACGGCTTCAACTACTACGGCACGGTGGGCTCCCAGCGCGACGAATACGTGCTGGTGCACAAGATCGCCGACGCCGACATCGACTGGCTGGAACGTCCGCTCAGTCCCGAGCGCGAGGCCCGGCTCAACCCGCCCGATGTGCCGCAGGCCCCTTACCCCGAACAACCCGCCGCGCCAGGCCCCGCGCCGGAACAGGAACCCCTGCGCCCGGCCGCGCGCAGCGCCCTGGATCCGGCTTTCGAGGACGCCCCCGAGCGCGAACCCGAGGTCGCCTTCGGCAAGCCGTCGTGAGGACTGCACCGCAAGGGAGCAACATGCGCGCGCCGCTACGACCACGTCGCCCTACGCGGTGAATCCGTAGACTCAGGAATCGAGCCATGAAAATCAGAGCCAACTTCGCCCTCGTCTTCAATCTGGACAAGTGCATCGGGTGCCACACCTGTTCGGTGACCTGCAAGAACGTGTGGACCAACCGCAAGGGCGTGGAATACACCTGGTTCAACAACGTGGAGTCCAAGCCCGGGGTGGGTTATCCGCGCCACTGGGAGGATCAAGACCAGTGGAACGGCGGCTGGGTGCTCAAGGACGGCAAGCTCCAGCTCAAGTCCGGCAGCCGCGCCCGGCGGCTCATCAACATCTTCATGAACCCGGACCTGCCCGAGATCGACGATTACTACGAGCCGTTCACCTTCGACTACGGGCATCTGCAGTCCAGTCCCCTGGCCGAGGCCGCCCCCACCGCCCGGCCCCGCTCGGCCATCACCGGCGAGCGCATGGACAAGATCCGCTGGGCGCCCAACTGGGAGGACGACCTGGCGGGGCCCTTCGAAGAACGCGCCCGGGACAAGAACTTCACCGAGGTGGAGAAGGCCGTCTACGCCGAATTCGAGCACTCCTTCCAGCTCTATCTCCCGCGCATCTGCAACCACTGCATCAATCCGGCCTGCGTGGCCGCCTGCCCTTCGGGCGCCATGTACAAGCGCGAGGAGGACGGCATCGTCCTGGTCGACCAGAATCGCTGCCGCAGCTGGCGCATGTGCATCAGCTCCTGCCCGTACAAGAAGGTCTTCTACAACTGGGAGACCGGCAAGGCCGAGAAATGCACCGCCTGCTACCCGCGCGTGGAATCCGGCCTGCCCACGGTGTGTTCCGAGTCCTGTGTGGGGCGCATCCGCTACAACGGCGTGATGCTGTACGATGCCGACCGCATCGGCGAGCTGGCCGCCGTGGAAGACCCCCAGGACCTCTACGAGGCCCAGTTGGAAATCTTCCTCGATCCCAACGACCCCGAGGTGATCGCCCAGGCGCGCGCCGACGGCGTGCCCGAGAGCTGGATCGAGGCCGCGCGGCGCTCGCCCATCTGGAAGCTGGCGGTGGAGTGGCGGGTGGCCTTCCCCATCCACCCCGAGTTCCGCACCCTCCCCATGGTGTGGTACGTGCCGCCGCTGTCCCCCGTGCAGACCCAGATCGACCAGGGGGCGCTGCCCACCGAGGCCGACGGGGCCATTCCCAAGGTGGAGGCCCTGCGCACCCCCATGCGCTACCTGGCCAACCTGCTCACCGCGGGCAAGGAGGAACCCATCGTCCTGGCGCTCAAGCGCATGATCGCCATGCGCAGCTACTTCCGCAGCCTGAACGTGGAAGGCGAGAAGAACACCGCCGTGCTGGACGCGGTGGGTCTGACCGAGGCGCAGATCCATGAGATGTACCAGCTCATGGCCATCGCCAACTACGAGGACCGCTTCGTCATCCCCACCAGCCACGAGGAGCTGCGTCACGAGGACTTTCATGCCCTGCAGGGTCAAAACGGCTTCACCTTCGGCAACGAGGAATGCAGCGTCAGCCTGCCGCGCCTGTTCCCCGAGCGACGCAAGAAGACCGTGGAGGTGCAATTCACCCGCGAACCGCAGCGGCTGCGCAAGGCGGGTTGATAGAAAATCTCCGCACATGGCGCGAAGGACGAGAAGCAAGTGAGCCTCATGGACGTCTACAGACTGCTGTCGGTGCTCCTGGACTATCCGCGCGATGCGCTGGCCTCGGCCTGGGACGAGCTGCGCCGCGCCGCACGGACCTGTCCGGACACCACGGACGAAGAACGGCGGGTGCTCGTGGACTTCGTGGATTGGGCGGCGGCGCAACCGCTCATCGCCTTACAGGAGGGCTACGTGCGGACCTTCGATCTCAACCCGGACCACGCACTCTACATCACCCACCATCTGTTCGAGGAACAGGACCGCGAGCGCGGCCCCGCGCTGGTGCAACTGACCGAGTTCTTCCATTCCCAGGGATTCGAGCTTGCGGGCGGGGAGCTGCCCGATTATCTACCGCTGCTGCTGGAGTTCGCCTCCACCCTGGAGGACGACCGCAGCGCGCGGCTCTTCCTGCAGCAGACGGCCGAGGTGGTGGGCGAAATCGCCGAGCGCCTGGAGTCGGCGAACAGCCCGTGGGCGGGTCTGCTGCGCCTGGTCGAGCGCAGAAGCCGCCTCGCCCAGCTCGCCCAATGACCATGAGTATGAAAACCACGCAGACATGGAGAACATCGAGGACCTTGGACACAGGCACCCGCCTAGTGACACGCCCGCGGCACGTACACCGCACGCGGGGAAATCGACGCAGCCCGCCACGCCTCGTGTCCCGGTGGTGAAATCAAAGGCCTGAGAGACGACGCCATGGACATCGACACCTTTTTCTTCGGTATCTATCCCTACATTGCGGGCACCGTTTTTCTGGTGGGCTCGCTGGTGCGGTTCGAGCGCGAGCAGTTCGGCTGGAAGGCCGACTCAAGCCAGCTCCTGGACCGGAAGACGCTGCGCCTGGGTAGCAACCTGTTCCACGTGGGCATCCTGGCGTTGTTCGCCGGGCACTTCGTGGGCCTGCTCACACCGCACGGCGTGTTCCGGTCTCTGGGCGTCTCCGACCTGACCCATCAGGTCATCGCCATCGGCGCCGGCGCGGTATTCGGGCTGACCTGCATGGTCGGCGGCGTGCTCCTGTGGCGGCGGCGCATGTTCAACCCCCGGATACGGGCGGTGACCCGCTTCATGGATCTGGTGATCCTGGACTGGCTCCTGGTCACCCTGGCCCTGGGGCTGGCCACCCTCCCCGTGTCCATCGGACACGCCTTGAGGGGCGACGCCTCGGTGATGATCGCGCTGGCCGAATGGGCGCAGAGTGTGGTGACCTTCCGGGCCGATGCCAGCCTGTTGGCGGGGGTGGATCCGATCTTCAAGATCCACCTGTTCTTCGGGATGACGGTGTTCCTGCTCTTCCCCTTCAGCCGGCTGGTGCACATCTGGAGCGCGCCGCTCACCTACCTGGCCCGGCCCTATCAGGTGGTGCGCGCCAAGTACGTTCGTTATCGGTAGAGAGGAGGCCGACCCCGATGGAAGCCATCGCAGCCAAGCCGCCCGTGGCGCTGGACAACGAGGGATTCCTGCTGGACCCCGACGAATGGGACTGGGAGGTGGCCGAGTGGCTGGCCGAACGCCTGGGGCTGGAGTTGAACGAACCACGCCGTGAAATCGTGGCATGGATCCGTGAATACTTCGAGACCACCGGCACGGTCCCCGAACTTCGCCGCCTGCTGCAACACCTGCGGGCGAAACACGGCAAGGCCCGCGCCACCCGGCGTTACGTCTATGATCTGTTTCCCTTCGGTTACGGCCAACAGGCGTGCAAGATCGCCGGAATGCGCAAGCCGCTCAAACTCATGCTGGACGTATGAACCCGGATCCCGGACACGACGAGGCCCCGCCAAGCGGGGCCTCGTCCCCATCGGCAACGCCGGATCAGATCGGAGTCACGTTGGTCGCGCTCAGGCCCTTCGGGCCCTCCTCCACGTCGAAGCTCACCCGCTGTCCTTCCTGCAAGGACCGATAGCCCTCTCCGGCGATCCCCGAGTAATGCACGAAGATGTCCTCCTCCTTCTCATCGGACAGAATGAAACCGTATCCCTTGGCGTTGTTGAACCACTTGACTGTACCGATTGCCATACACTCGCACCTCTTAACTTCTTCCTGACACTGTCATTCTTATTTCCGACTGCGAAACGCCTGCAGCCTGCCCTCTGGATCGAAGGCCCGCATTTCCGTGCCACACGCGCCGCCGGAACACGACCACCGCGCCCGCCCCCGACACCGGCGCAGCCCGGATCGTACGGACCGTTCCCCGCCCGCCACCCGGCCGAACCTCCCAGGCCGCGGACAACCCGAGTATAGACCAGGTGATCGGCGAGGGCGAGCAAACTGTGGCATTTCCGCCTAAACGAGGGCCACACCGTATCTATTACACAACACGCATGCGGAAATGAATACGGAACGTCTCACCGTGGTGGACCGGAACGACCGACCCATCGGCGTAGCCCCCCGGCAATGGATCCACCGTCGCGGGTTGCGTCACCGGTCCGTGCATGTCCTGGTATTCGACCCGGCAGGCCGGATCCTGCTGCAGAAACGCGCGCGCAACAAGGACGAAAACCCTGGGCTGTGGGACACGTCGGCCGCCGGACACGTGGCAGCCGGCGAGCGGTATGTGCAGGCCGCCCGTCGCGAACTCGCCGAAGAACTGGGCATCCGGCCGCAGGCCCCGTTGCGCCGTGTTTTCCGGATCCCGGCCAGCGCCGCAACCGGGTGGGAGTTCTGCGCCGTATACCGGGTGTTGCATTGCGGGGCCATACGCCCCGATCCCAGTGAAATCGAGCGGGTACAATGGTTCACCGCAGCCGATATCGGCCGCTGGGTGGACGCCGATGTATCGGAACTCACCCTGGCGTTCAAAGCCATCTGGCGCATCTATCGGACGCAACGGAGCCATCCCGGCGTGGAGATACCCGATGCACCTGCCTAGCAAACCGTGGATCCCCATCGTCGCGCTCGTCCTCCTGCTGGTGAGTGGCTGCGCGACCAGCCCTACGGGGCGTTCCCAACTCATGCTGGTCTCGGAATCCCAGGCCATCGAGGCATCCAGGACCGCCTATCTGGAAACCCTGCAGCCGTTGGCCAAGCAGGGCAAACTCGACAACGATCCGGCCCTCAAGCGCCGCGTGGAACGAATCACCGGCCGTCTGGTGGCCCAAGCTGTGCGCATGCGGCCGGAAACCCGGCAGTGGGAGTGGAGCGTGGCGGTGATCGACGATCCCGACACCGTCAACGCCTGGTGTATGGCCGGGGGGAAGATGGCCGTCTATACCGGCCTGATCGAGAAGCTCCACCCCACCGACGACGAGCTGGCTCAGGTCATGGGCCACGAGATCGCCCACGCCCTGGCCAAGCACCAGGCCGAGAAGATGTCCGTCTCCCTGGCCTCGCAGCTCGGCGTACTGGCCGCCGGTGTCATCGGCGCGGCCGCCACCGATCGGCCCGGACTGGTCACCACCGGCGCGGCCGCCGCCGCCCTGCTCGCGGTCCAACTGCCCAACAGCCGCACCGCCGAGGCCGAGGCCGACCGCATCGGGATCGAGCTGGCCGCCAAGGCCGGCTACGACCCACGCGCCGCGATCACTCTGTGGGACAAGATGGCCAAACTCTCCGAAACCCGGCCCCCCGAGTTCCTGAGCACCCACCCCGCACCGGAAAGCCGCAAGGCGGCGCTCCAGGCCCTGGTGCCCCGGATGATGACCTATTATCGACGGGCCGGGAATCCGCCCAGCCTGCCGCTGCATCCACCGACGCTCGGCCGGACCGCGCCCGCGGGTTGAACGAACCGGCAACCACGGTGCCTCCCCAAGGGAACGAAGGGTCGCAAAGGCGAGCCTCCACCACGGGGACGGACCCGCCCGGTCCTTGCGAGCAGTCTCCCGCGCCGGCCCGCCGCGACTCAGGAGCCGGCGAACCCGCAACCGGCATGGAGCACACAGCCGGCGCAAAGGGGACGAGGCCGGCACGTGGTCTTGCCGTGTCGCACGATGAGCGCATGGAATTCGTTGAACACGGCGACATCGGGTCCCAAGGCCCGCTCGACCGCGTGACGCAGGGGCTCGTAACCGATATCGGCGGGAACCCAGCCCAGGCGGGAGAACAAGCGCCGGGTGTAGGCATCCACCACGAACACCGGCCGCTCGAAGGCATAGAGCAGGACATCGTCGGCGGTCTCCGGGCCCACGCCATGGACCGCGAGCAATTCCCGGCGCAACGTGTCGGTGGGCTCGCGCGCCAGCGCATCGAAACCACCCCGCCCGAGATACCACCGGCAGAACGCCTGCAGGCGCCGGGCCTTGACGTTGAAGTAACCCGCCGGGCGCAGCAATACGCCCAGGCGCTTGCGGTCCATGGCGGCGATGGCCGCCGGGTCCAGCGCGTCCGCCGCCCTCAGGTTGGCTATGGCCCGCTCCACGTTGCTCCAGGCCGTGTTCTGGGTGAGCACGGCCCCCACCATGACCTCGAAGGGCGTCTCGCCCGGCCACCAGTGTTGTGGTCCCCAGTGCGCCAGCAAGCGCCGGTAACACGCCGTCACGGCCCGTGGATCCAGGGTCACCGTTCGGACCATGACGCGGCGCCGTCACGAACGGACGCCGGGGCCGCCCCCACGGACCCGGGACGGGCTCGGCCCGGCCCTGCGCAGCGGGCGGGCGGGCAGCTCCGGAGCCGGCAGCCCGGCCGCCGAGTAAAGCGCCTCGATCTCCCGCGCGTCCAACTCCCGGTGCCGTCCCCTGCGCAGGCCCCGTCCCAGCTCCACCGGACCGTAGCGCACCCGGATCAGTCGGCTCACCCGCGCGCCCACCGCCTCGAAGATCCGGCGAACCTCGCGGTTGCGGCCCTCCTTCAGCACCACCCGGTACCAGTGATTGGCGCCGCCGCCACCCACCTCCTCGACCGATTCGAAACGTGCCGGGCCATCCTCCAGCGCCACGCCGGCGGTGAGCCGTTCCCGGGCCGCCTCGTCCAACGTGCCGAACACACGCACCGCGTACTCGCGCTCCAGGCCCCGCGAGGGATGCATCAGGGCGTGGGCCAGCGACCCGTCGGTGGTGAACAGCAGCAGGCCCTCGGTGTTGACGTCCAGCCTGCCCACCGCCACCCAGCGCTCGCCGCGCAGCTGCGGCAGGCGCGCGAACACGATGGGCCGCCCCCGGGGATCGCTGCGGGTGGTCACCTCACCCACCGGCTTGTGATAGGCGAGCACGCGCGGCGGGCGCGGACGCGCCAACCGCACCGCGCGCCCGCGCACGGTGACGCGGTCGCGGGGGGCGGCGCGATCCCCCAGCACCGCGACGCGGTCGTTGATGCGCACCTGCCCCCGTCGGATCCAGCCCTCGATCTCGCGCCGGGAACCCAACCCCGACCGGGCCAGCAGTTTCTGGATCCGCTCGCCCCCGCCTCTCGGTCCGCGGCGGCCGGACTTACGACCGTTCGGCATCGCCCTGCACCTCCGGCAGCGGGAGCTGGACGACCTCGGCCTCCTCGGTGAATTCGGCCAGGGACGGCAGATCCGCCAACGACTTCAGGTTGAAGTCGTCCAGGAACTTGCGCGTGCTGGCGTAGAGCGCAGGCCGTCCCGGCGCCTCCTTGCGGCCCACCACCCGGATCCATTCCAGCTCCTCCAGCGTGCGGATGATGTTGCTGGACACACTCACCCCACGCACCTGCTCGATCTCCGCGCGCGTGATGGGTTGGCGGTAGACGATCAAGGCCAGCGTCTCCAGCAGGGCCCGCGACAGGCGGGGCGGCTTCTCCTCCCACAGTCGCAGCACCCAGTGACCGAGCTCCCGGCGCACTTGGTAGCGCCAGCCGCTGGCCACCTCCACCAGTTCGTAGCCACGGCCCGCGCACTCGGCGGCCAGGGCCTCCAAGTCCGCGCGCAGCGCCGCCGCATCGGGTGGGGCCGGATCTTCCGCGAACAGGCGCTGCAAATCCTCGAGCGCCAGCGGCCGGCCGGCGGCCATCAGCGCCGCCTCGATGATGGCTTTACGCTCGATCATCCCCGCCGGCCGCGCGCACTTGGATGGGCCCGAAGGGGGTGGACTGGATGCACTCGAGGAGTCCGAGCTTGAGGAGCTCCAGCAACGCCAGAAACGTGACCACCACGCCGCGACGGCCTTCCTCCAACGTGAAAAGACTCGTGAAAGCGACACCGTCCTCTGCCTCGGCAATCCGGTCCAGCACGCGGGTCATCCGTTCGCGCACCGACAGCTCCTCGCGCTGGACGTGATGGTGCTCCTCGAGCCGCGCGCGACGCAGCACCTCCTGCAAGGCGCCCAGCAGATCGGCCACGCCCACCCGGGGCCTCGGCGGCGGGCGGTCGTCTCGCGGCGCCTGCACCCGCAAGGGAAACAGATCGCGACCCACGCGGGGCAGCGCGTCCAGGTCCCCCGCCGCCTGCTTGAACTGCTCGTACTCCTGGAGCCTGCGGATCAGTTCGGCTCGGGGGTCTTCCTCCTCGTCCTGGGGGGCGGCCGGGCGCGGGAGCAACATGCGCGACTTGATCTCGGCCAGCATGGCCGCCATCACCAGATACTCGGCGGCCAGCTCCAGGCGCAGTTCGCGCATCAGTTCCACGTACTCCATGTACTGGCGGGTGATCTCGGCGATGGGGATGTCGAGGATGTCCAGGTTCTGGCGGCGGATCAGGTACAGGAGCAGGTCCAGCGGCCCCTCGAAGCTCTCCAGGACGACTTCCAGCGCCTGCGGAGGAATGTAGAGATCCCGGGGCAGCTCCAGCAGGGGTTCGCCGCGCACCCGGGCCAGGGCTTCGCCCCGCACATCCTCCGCCGGCGCCAGCGATTCGGGCCCGTTCACCGGTAGGCGAGACCCATGGCCTTGCGCACGTCGTCCATGGTGTCGCGGGCGATGTCGCGGGCCGCCTCCGTGCCCTCGGCGACAATGGCGCGCACGGCGGCCGGATCCTCCTCGTACTCCCGGGCGCGCTCCCGAATGGGCTTGAGCTCGGCCAGCACCGCATCGATGAGCGGCCGCTTGCAGTCCAGGCAACCGATGCCGGCCGTGCGGCACCCCTCCTGGACCCACTGCCGGGTCGGCTCGTCCGAGTACACCTGGTGCCACTGCCACACGGGGCATTTGTCCGGATCGCCGGGGTCGGTGCGCCGCACCCGCGCCGGATCGGTGGGCATGGTGCGCAGTTTCCGCTCCACCTCGGCCGGGTCCTCGCGCAGCGCGATGGTATTGGCATAGGACTTGGACATCTTCTGCCCGTCCAGACCCGGCATCCGGGCCGCCCGGGTGAGCAGGGCCTCCGGCTCGGGGAGGATGATTCGCCCGGAACCCTCCAGGTAACCGAACAGCCGCTCGCGATCGCCGATGGAGATGTTCTGCTGCGACTCCAGCAGGGCCTGGGCCACCTCCAGCGCCTTCTCGTCACCCTGTTCCTGATACTGCCGGCGCAGCTCGCGATACAGGCGCGCGTTCTTCTTGCCCATCTTGGCGATGGCGCGTTCGGCCTTGTCCTCGAAGCCTGGCTCGCGTCCGTAGAGATGATTGAACCGCCGGGCCACCTCCCGCGTGAGTTCCACGTGGGCCACCTGGTCCTCGCCCACGGGCACATAGGCCGCCTTGTAGATCAGGATGTCGGCGCTTTGCAGCAGGGGATAGCCCAGGAAACCGTAGGTGGCCAGGTCCCGCTCCCGGAGGCGCTCCTGTTGATCCTTGTAGGTCGGCACCCGTTCCAGCCAGCCGAGCGGGGTGAGCATGGACAGCAGCAGGTGCAGCTCGGCGTGCTCCGGCACCCGCGACTGGATGAACAGCTTGGCCGAGCCCGGATTCACCCCGCAGGCCAGCCAGTCCACCACCATGTCCCAGACGTTTTCCTCGATGATTTCCGGTTCCTCGTAGTGCGTGGTCAACGCGTGCCAGTCGGCCACGAAGAACAGGCATTCGTAGCTGTGCTGGAGTTCGATCCAGTTCTTGAGCACGCCGTGCAGATGCCCCAGGTGGAGTCGTCCGGTGGGACGCATCCCCGACAGCACGCGCGCGGTTTGCGAACCAGCAGCCATGTTCCCTTTCAGAAATTCAGTCCGAACCAGCCCGTGATGGCGTCATAGAGTGCCGTAAACGGCGGAGAAAGCAACCGCCCCAACAGCCCGGTGGCGAGCAGGGCCACCAGGATCAAGAGTCCATAGGGCTCGATACGGGCCAGGGCATAAGCCATGCGCGGAGGCACCATGCCCGCAAGCACCCGGCCGCCGTCCAGCGGCGGCAACGGCAAGAGATTCAGGACCATGAGGATCAGGTTGATGACGATACCCGCCTGTCCCATGAGGACCAGGGGCACCGCCGCCCATTCCCATCGGTCCAGCAACGCCAACCCCAACCGGCCCACGAGGGCCCAGCCGACGGCCATCCCTGTTCCTCGGCGGTGCGGTCGCCGAACAGGCGGGCCACCCAGCCGTGCGCCACCTCGTGCAGCGTGATGGCGAACAGCACCGGCAGCGTCCAGACCGCCAGCTTCTGGACCAGGGTCACGAGACTTCCAGCCCCAGCGGCTCCAACGGCCCCCGGCCCACGCGCGCCACCCGGGGCGGCTCCTCGGTGAGGTCGATCACCGTGGTCGGCTCGATCCCGCAGCAGCTTCCCCCGTCGATCACCAGGTCCACCTGGTGCTCCAGACGTTCGCGGATCTCGTGGGCGTCGGTCATGGGCAGCTCCTCGCCGGGCAACAGCAAGGTGGAGCTCATGAGCGGTTCGCCCAGCGCCTCGAGCAGGGCCTGGGCCACCGGATGATCCGGCACGCGCAGGCCGATGGTCTTGCGCTTGGGGGTCTGCAACCGGCGGGGTACTTCGTGGCTGGCACGCAGGATGAAGGTATAGGGCCCGGGGGTGGCGTGCTTGAGCAGGCGGAAGGCACGGTTGTCCACCCGCGCATAGGTGGACAACTCCGACAGGTCCCGGCACACCAGGGTGAAGTTGTGCCGCTCGTCCACCTTGCGCAGGCGTCGGATCCGTTCCATGCAGGATTTGCTGCCCAACGCGCAACCCAGAGCATAGCAGGAATCCGTCGGGTAGACGATCAACCCGTCCCGCCGCAGGATCTCCACCGCCTGGCGCAACAGGCGGCGCTGGGGATTGACCGGATGGACCTCGAAAAACTGGCTCATGGGGGCGGGATTCTACGCCTTGCAGCCGGTTCGGCCTAGGCGTCGGGAGGGGTCTCCGCGGGCCGGGCGGCCCCCGGACCCAACCAGCGCACCACCCGTTCCGGGTCCTCCGGCCCGGCCCAGACAAAACCCTGAAGCTCGTCACAACCCGTCGCCCGCAGGAATTCCAGCTGTTGCCGTGTCTCGACCCCCTCGGCCACCACCTTCAGCCCCAGACCGTGGGCCATGGCGACGGTGGCGCGGATGATGGCCTCGTCGTTCGGGTCCAGGGCCACGTCACGCACGAAGGTGCGGTCGATCTTGAGGCGGTCCAGCGGTAGCCGTTTCAGATTCACCAGCGAGGAATGCCCCGTGCCGAAGTCGTCGATGGCGAACTGGATGCCCAGACGCCGCAGGAACCGCAGATTGTCCTGCATGGCCTCCTCGTTCTCCACGAAGGCCCCCTCCGTGATCTCCAGCTCCAGGCATTCCCCCGGCACACCGGCCTGCTCGAGCTGCTCGCGCACCCAGGGACCGAAACGCTGTTGGACGAGCTGGTGGCGGGAGACGTTCACCGCCACACGCACGGGGGGCAGACCGGCCGACCGCCACCGCCGGATCTGCCCCAGCACCTGTTCCAAGACCGCACGCCCCACGGCGCCGATGAGCCCCGTCGCCTCGGCCACCGCGATGCACTCGTCGGGGTCGACCCCGGGCTCCTCGTCGTCCAGTCGCAGGAGGGCCTCCAGCCCCACGAGCCGCCGTGTGGCCAGCTCGAACTGGGGCTGATACACCAGTCTCAGAGCGCCGTCGGCCAGGGCCCGCCGCAGCCGCTGTTCCACCAGGAACAGGCGATCGGCCCGGTCACGCAACTCGCGGGTGAAAAAGCGAAAGCACGCCCGCCCGGCACGTTTGGCGGCGTACATGGCCGCGTCGGCGTGGCGGAGCAGCTCGTCCGGATCCTCTGCGTCGTCCGGGAACACCGCGATGCCCACGCTCGCCGAGACCTCGATGTCGGTCCCGCGGATCCGGAAAGGCCGGTCCAGGGCCCTGAGGATCTTCTCGGCGACGGCGGCGACATCGGTCCCCGAGGTCAGATCCTCGCAGATGACGGTGAACTCGTCCCCCCCGATACGGGCCAGCGAATCCGAGGCGCGGATCGCCCCTTCCAGGCGCAGGGCCAGCGCCTGGAGGAGTGCATCGCCGGTCTGATGGCCCAACATGTCGTTCACCGCCTTGAACCGGTCCAGATCCAGGAAGAGCAGCGCGCAAGCGCACTTCGTACGCCGAGCCCGCGCCATCGCGCCCTCCAGCCGGTCGATGAACAGACGCCGGTTGGGCATCCCCGTGAGAATGTCGTGCGTGGCCAGATACTCGAGCTCCGCCCGGGACTGTTTGACGGCCGTGACGTCGGACATGAGCACCAGGTAGTGCACCGACTCCTCCTCGAAATCGGGCACCGTATCCACGGTCACCCACAGCGGATAGAGTTCGCCGCTGGCGCGCCGGGCGGTGAGTTCGCCCGTCCAGCTGCCGCGGCTCTGCACCTCCCGCCACAACTCCGCGCTCCGGTTCTCGTCGCCCACGTCCCTCAGGAAATCGGCGGGCCGGCCCACCACCTCGCGCGGGGTCAGTTCGGTGATGCGCTCGAAGGCCGGATTCACCGAAACCACGCGCCGTTGGGCGTCCAGGATGACGATCCCCTCCGTGGCGGCCCGGAACACGGCGCCGATGAGGCGCTCACGGGGGCCCGAATCCACCTCCTCGGTGATGTCGCGGACCAGGAACAGGGCGCAACGCCGCCCGCGATCCCGATACTGTGTCGGCACGCAACGCCCCTCGAACAGACGCTCCCCGGCAGGGAATGACATGGAATAGCGCACCTGCACCGTGGCATCCCCGGCCAGGGCGTTGCGGAGCGCCTCCAGGATCCGTTCACCTTGCCGCTCGGGCAACACCTCCTGGAGCAGGCGCCCCACGAGTCGGTCGGCGGGCACGGGGAGTCGTTCCGGCTGCGCGGACAACACTTCCAGGCAGCGTCCGTCCTCGTCCACCAGCAACAGCAGGTCCGGCAACGCGTCCAGAATCGCTTGCAATCGTTCCCCGCAGACGCGCCGCGCGTCGCCGGAGCGCGCAGCCGTCTCCTGCGAAGCCGCGCGCTGCAGGGATTCTGGACGTGCCGGTTGCCGCTCCACCGCCTCGTAGCGGCGTTCCACCCGCTCGAGGAAGGCGCGCCATGCCTTCGCATCTGGAGGGCGGTCCCAAGACAGCCCGAGCTCGCGGAGCTGTCGGGCCAGCAGCAGGGCTGCGCGGGAATCCGGCATCAGGCGTCACTCGTCATGACCCGGCTGAACGGCCGGGGGCCGGCGCGGTGGGCGGCCCCGGGCAGTCCGGGCGGCTTTTCCGAAATGTGCGTTTCGTCGGCGAAGGGCGCAAAGCGCAGGGGCTTTTGCCTGGAGCATCACGCCCGAGGGGCCGTACGATTGTGGTCTTCGTCACATCCTCTCCGCCTGAGACACTAGCAGAATGGGCGACCGGCCCCCACCCGGCACGGACAACCGGCCGCCTTCCCCGGGATCAGCGCGTTGCCGACCGGCGAGGCCGCCGTGCCATGGACCGGCGCCCTGCGTTACCATACGGGCCGAGTCGCATGAAAAACGGGCCCGATGAAATTTCTCTACGATTTCTTTCCAATCCTGCTCTTTTTCGCCACGTACAAGCTCTTTGCGCTGCTCGACCCCGGCGCGGCGGAGCGGATCGCGGGGTGGATCCCTGGCAGCGTCTCCGGTGACGGGGCCATCGAGGCCATCTATCCGGCCACGGCCGTCGCGATCCTGGCGAGTCTGTTGCAAATCGGCCTGGGCTGGCTGCGCCACCGGCGCGTCGAGCGCTCCCACCTGCTCTCTGGCGCACTCGTCACGGTGTTCGGCGGGGCGACGCTGCTGCTGCACGATCCGGATTTCATCAAGTGGAAGCCCACCGTGCTCAACTGGGCGTTCGCCGGCGCCTTCCTGGCCAGCCAGTTCATCGGCGGCCGCCCCCTGGTGGCACGCATGATGGGCCATGCGCTTCAGGTACCCGAGGCCGTCTGGCGCCGGGTCAACCGTTGGTGGGTGCTGTTCTTTCTGTTTTCGGGGGCGGCCAACCTGTTCGTGGCCTACACCTTCAGCGAGAACGTCTGGGTGAACTTCAAGCTGTTCGGACTGCTTGGACTCACCTTTGTGTTCGTGCTCGTGCAGGCCTTCTACCTCTCCCGGTTCGTCGAGGAACCGGAGACCACGCCGGCGGACTGACCGTGCTCTACGCCATCCTCGCCGAAGACCGTCCCGGAACCCTGGAGGCCCGCCGGGCGGCCCGTCCCGCCCATGTGGCCCGCCTCCAGGCCCTGGTCGAAGCGGGACGCCTGGTGCTCGCCGGACCGCACCCGGCCATCGATGCGCCCGACCCGGGACCCGCGGGATTTTCGGGCAGCCTGATCGTGGCCGAGTTCGGGTCCCTGGAAGAGGCCCGCCAATGGGCGCAGGCCGATCCCTACGTGGAGGCAGGCGTCTATGCGCGGGTGACCGTCAAACCCTTTCTGCACGTCCTGCCGTGAGGCGGGGCCCGAAGGGCCCCACCGGCCCGCTCGACGATTCCAACCCAACCCGGAGATCCAGATCCATGATCCGATTTCGCATCCCCGCTCTCACCGCCTTGCTGCTCGCCACGCTCCTCCCGGCATCTCTGCCGGCGGCCGACGGCGATGTCGTCGCCACGGTCAACGGCAAACCCATCACGCGCGCCGAGTTGGAGACCTTCCGCGCCACGCGCAAGGACGGCAAACCCCAGAACGAGAAGGCACTGGTCGAGGAGCTCGTCAACCTGGAACTGCTGCGCCAGGCGGCCGAGAAGGAGGGTCTCGCCAAGACCCCCCAGATGCAGGCGGAGCTGAGCAACCTGAAGCGACGCGCGCTGGCCGGCGCCGAGCTGCAACGGTACATCGACGCCCACAAGGCCGAATTGGACGAACAGGCCCTGCGCAAGGAGTACGAGGCGCAAATCGCGCGACTGCCCAAGGTGGAGTACAAGGCCCGACACATCCTGGTGGACTCCAAGGAGCAAGCCGAGAAAATCATCCAGGAGCTGGACAAGGGCGCCGATTTCGCCGAGCTGGCGAAGAAGAAGTCCAAGGGCCCGTCGGGGCGCAACGGGGGGGACCTGGGCTGGTTCAAACCGCAAAACATGGTCAAGCCCTTCTCCGAGGCGGTCTCCAAGCTCAAGAAGGGCCAGTACACCCGGTCTCCCGTCAAGACGCAGTTCGGCTGGCACGTGATCCTGCTGGAAGACACGAGAAAGGTCGAACCGCCGGCCTACGATGACGTCAAGGATCAGCTGCGCAGCATCCTGGTGAACAAGGCGGTGCGAAAACACCTGAAGGACCTGCGCAAGAACGCCAAGGTGGAGTTCCCGACCACCGCAAGCCGGTGATCCGCTGAAACGCGGGCGTGGCGTCCAAGGATCCTGCGAGCCGAGCCGACACGCCCTCGGTCGAGCTGCGGGAGACCGGGGAGGCCATCGTCCTGCGTCTGGGAGGGGCTTGGCGTCTCGGTCGGAACCGGCCCGCCACCACCTCGGTGGAGGAACGGTTGCGCCACGCCCCGCCGCCCGCGCGCCTGCTCGTGGACGGCGCCGGGATCACCGACTGGGACAGCACCCTGCTCATGGTGCTGTTGCGCCTCGCGCGCCTGTGCGCCGAGCGGGGCGTGGCCTTCGGGACTCGGGGCCTGCCCGAAGGGGTGGAGCGTTTGATTCAGATCGCGCGGGCCGTCCCACCACCCACCGAATTCCAAACGAGCGCCGCCGCTCCGGGACCGCTGGAGCGGCTGGGTGCCAGCGCCATGACGATCTGGCGCGATGTACTGCTGTTCCTGGACTTCGTCGGCGAAGTGGTACTCGCCCTCGGTCGGTTCCTGCGCGGCCGGTCCCGCTACCGCAAGGCCGATCTGCTGTTGCTCGTTCAGCAGGCCGGGGTGGACGCCCTGGGCATCGTCACCCTGATCACGTTTCTGGTGGGATTGATCCTCGCCTTCATCGGCGCCGTGCAGCTCCAGACCTTCGGGGCCGAGATCTACATCGCCGACCTGGTGGGCATCGCCATGGTCCGGCAGATGGGCGGGCTGATGACCGCCATCATCCTGGCCGGGCGCACCGGGGCCGCCTTCGCGGCCCAGCTCGGCGCCATGAACGCCAACGAGGAGATCGACGCCCTGCGCACCCTGGGTGTTTCGCCCATCGACTTCCTGGTGGTGCCGCGGATCCTGGCGCTGGTCTTGA
>JALSSO010000082.1 GCA_026984215.1 Gammaproteobacteria bacterium
ACCGGGGCCGCCTTCGCGGCCCAGCTCGGCGCCATGAACGCCAACGAGGAGATCGACGCCCTGCGCACCCTGGGTGTTTCGCCCATCGACTTCCTGGTGGTGCCGCGGATCCTGGCGCTGGTCTTGATGATGCCGGTGCTGACCGTCTACGCCATGCTCATGGGCATGCTGGGCGGCGCGGCGGTGGCGATCCCCGTGTTCGGCATCTCGCCGATGGAATACTTCTACGAGACGCAGTCGATCCTCTCGGAGGACCATTTCATCGCTGGCATGATCTACGCCGTGACCTTCGCGGCGCTGATCGCGGTAGCGTCCTGCCTGCGGGGGATCCACTCGGGCCGCGACGCGGCGGCCGTGGGGCAGGCGACCACCTCGGCGGTGGTCACGTCCATCGTGCTCATCGTGGCCGCCGATGCGATACTGACCATCGTGTTCGATGCCATCGACCTTTGAACCGAAACCGGGCTGCCGGGCCACACCCGAAGGCGAGCCGCACCTCGTGGTCCAGGGGCTGACGATGGCCTACGGGAAGCACGTGGTGCAGCGGAATCTGGACTTCACCATCCTGCGTGGCGACATTTTCATCATCATGGGTGGCAGCGGCTGCGGCAAGAGCACCCTCATGCGCCATATGATCGGGCTCATGCCGCCGGCCCGGGGACGAATCGTCTTCGACGGGGTCAGCCTCTGGGAGGTCGACCCGGAACAACGCGCGCGGCTGGTCCGGCGGGCCGGCGTGACCTATCAGAGCGCGGCGCTGTGGAGTTCCATGACGATCGCCGAAAACGTGGCCCTGCCCCTGGAGCTCTACACCGATCTGAGCGCCGCCGAGATCCGGGAGCTGGTGGCCCTCAAACTGGCGCTGGTGGGACTGGCGGGCTTGGAGGACGCCTACCCCGCCGAGCTCAGCGGGGGCATGCGCAAGCGGGCGGGCATCGCCCGCGCGCTCGCGCTCGACCCGCAGATCCTGTTCTTCGACGAGCCCTCCGCAGGGCTCGACCCCATCACCTCGCGCCGGTTGGACGACCTGATCGTTGAATTGCGGGACAACCTGGGCACCACCGTGGTGCTGATCACCCACGAGCTGCCCACGGTGCTCGGCATCGGCACCAATGCCGTGTTCCTGGACGCCGAGGCGAAGACCCAGCTTGCGGTGGGCGACCCCCGACGGCTGGCCGAGGCCTGCACCCACCCGGTGGTGCATGCCTTCCTTCACCGCGAGGAACCGGAGGCCGCGCGCGCACCATGACGATGCGGGCCAACACCCGCTTGATCGGCGCGTTCGTGGTGGGCGCCCTGCTGCTGGCGGCCGCCAGCATCGTGTTGTTCGGCTCCGGCCAGTGGTTCAAGGAAAAAGTCACCACCGTCATGTACTTCGACGGCTCGGTGAACGGGCTGGACGTGGGCGCGCCGGTCAAGTTGCGCGGCGTGACCGTGGGATCCGTCACGCGGATCGAGCTGGTCCTCGACGAACATCGACGCATGGTGCTCATTCGCGTGTTCGCCGAGCTCGAGCCTTCGCACATCTACACCCCGGCCGGCACGCTCACCCGCCTGTCCGCGTCCAGTCGCGCCGATGCGCTGCGCAAGGGCATCGAGCAGTTCGGACTCCACGCGAGCCTGGAGATGCAGAGTCTGCTCACCGGAAAACTGTTCGTCGAACTCAACGCGGACACGAACGTCCAGGCCAGGCGTCACGCCATGAAGGCGCTGGACGAAGACATCGTGGAGATTCCCACCGTACCTTCCACCTCCGAGCAGGTCATGGAGGTCATCAAGAAAGCCGCCAAGCACCTGGGCGAGTTACCCATGGGGGAGATCCTCGACGACATCCGCGCGTCCATCGCCGCCCTACGGCGCATCCTGACCTCCGCGCAACTCACCGAGACGCTCGACTCGGTGCATTCGGCCACGGCGCGGCTCGATGCGTTGCTGGCCACGCTCAACGAGCGGGTCACCCCCGTGCTCGCGAATCTCCAAGAGGCCGCCGGACGCACCGCCCGGTTGTCCGAAACCCTGGAGCGCGAGGCGCCGCCGACGGCCGCCGCCTTGCGCGAGGCCTCCGAGCGGGTGGCCTCGCTCGCGCAGCACGCCGAACCCGCGCTCGTCCAACTGCTCGCGCGGCTGCAGGATCTGGTCGACCAGATGGCCGCGGTCGCCCGGCACGCCGGGCGCCTGGTCCGCGGGGACTCGCCGTTGCAGACGGAATTGATAGACACGCTCCAGGAGACCCGACGGGCCGCCAGGGCCCTGCGCGAGTTCGCCGAGTACCTGGAGCGTCACCCGGAGGCGCTGCTGCGAGGCAGGCGCTGAAGTCGCCAGGCGCCGGACGGCCCCCGGCGGCACACGCCGTAGCGAAACGGCGGGGTCAGCTCCGGGAGCTCGAAGCGCGCGTCCACGAACCACACGCAGGTGCCCGCACCCCGCCGGTCGATTCGGTACAGGCGAGGAAAGCGCGCAAACGCGCGGTAGAGCGCCAGTGCCGGCTGGTGCCAGGCCGCCGCGGCCAGTCTCCGCGTTGCCGGATCCCCACCGAAACGGGTCAGCGCCGTCCAGCGCAGGGCCGCGCGCGGCCGATAGTGGGCGAGCCAGCGCGCCACACGCCCCGCTCCCGGATCGATCCGGCGCACGCGACTGGACCACAAATCCACGTACGCCACGTGCAGATTTTCCGGCCCCATCACGACCAGTTTCCACAGCGCCGGCGAGCCGGGCTGGGGCAGCGCCGCCACGGCCTGGGCCGCCACGTGGGTGCGCTTGGCCCAGGCCTCGGCCAGTCCCCGGGCCTGGAGCTTCATCGCGCCCTGCAATCCCACCCAGACCAGCACGATCCCCAGCGCCCAGGCGCCGGGCGACGCCGAACGCCGCGCGAGCGCCAGCACCAGGCCCACCACCAGCGCCGCGGACACCACCGGATCCAGGATGAAGGTGGTCCCCAGCGCCGCCCGCCAACGGCTCAGAGGAAAGAACACCTGCGTCCCGTAGACCGTGATGACGTCCAGGGCGATATGGCTCAGGAGGGCCAGCGCGAACAAGATCCCGAGGTCCAGATACTTACGGCGGCGCCATCCCACCGCCCCGGCCAACGCGGCCGACCACAACGGCCACAGGAGCAGTGAATGGGTCGGCCCCCGATGCCAGAACGCCAGGTACTCCAGCGGGCCCGCGGCCAGGGCCACGATGTCCACATCCGGAAAGGCCGCCGCCCCCGCGCCGAGCCACGTCCAACGCCCCGGTGTGAAACCGCCCCGCTCCCGCCCGGTATAGATCCGCGCGATCACAGCCCCGGCCAGGGCGTGGGTCAGGGTATCCATGGTGTCAGCGGCGGATCACAAGACACGCCGAACCGCGCTCATTGCCGGGGCAGGAGCCAGCGCGCGAGGGCCGGCAGCAACAAAATGGCGCCGAGCATGTTCACCAGGAACATGAAGGTGAGCAGGATACCCATGTCGGCCTGAAACTGGAGGGGGGAAAAGATCCAGGTGGCCACCCCGGAGGCCAGGGTGAGACCGGTGAACACCACCCCGCTGCCGGTGATGCGCAGGGCGCGCTCGAAGGCCGCCGCCAGCCCGTCGCCCCGGGCGAGCTCTGCGGCCAGACGGCTATAGATGTAGATGCCGTAGTCCACACCGATCCCCGCGCCCAGGGCCACCACGGGCAGCGTGTTCACCTTCAGTCCGATCTCCAGCCATGCCATCAGGGCGTAGGTCAGCAGCGAGACCAGGGCCAGGGGCAGCACGATGCACAACGTGCCCCGCAGGGAACGGAAGCTCAGCAGGCACAGCGCCACCACCGCTCCAAAGACGTAGAGCAGGATGGGAAACTGGGCCGCCGCCACCACCTCGTTGGTGGCGGCCATCACCCCCACGTTTCCCGCCGCCAGGCGCAGGCGCAGGGCCTCATTCTCATGGGCCGCGCGCCAGGCCTTCACCCGGGCGACGATCCGCGCGATGGTCTCGGCCTTGTGGTCGGCGGTGAACACGTACACGGGCATGGCGCTGCAGTCGGCGTTGAGCAGGCCGCTGTCGGTGGGCACGTGGGCCACGGACTGGACGAGCATGGAGGGGTTGCGCGGGATCACCCGCCAGGCCAACGATCCCTCGTTCCACCCCGCGTTGATGACCCGCGCCACCGTGGGCAGGGCGATGGCCGAGCGCACGCCGGGGTCTTCGCGCAGATCCCAGACGAAATCGTCGATGCCGCGCATCACCGCATAGTCGATGCAGCCGTCGGGATGTGTCTCGGCCACCACCGTGAGCACGTCCACCCCGATGGAGAAGCGCCGAGCGATCTCGCGGGTATCCCGGTTGTAACGCGAGTCGGGACGCAGCTCCGGGACCCCGGCGTGCAGGTCCCCGACCCGGACCCCGGCGGCCTGCCAGACGCCCAGCACGGCCAGCGCCAGGGCGAGGCCCAACACCACGAGCGAGACCCGCGTGTCCACCACGCGGGCCAGTCGCCGCCAGAGGGGCGCGAGGCGGCTGCTGCGCCGTTTCAGGCGCGCGCGCAGCCCCACATCGAGACGGATCATCGACAGCAGCACCGGCAGGAGCACCAGATTGGTGAACAGGATCGACGCGACCCCAAGGCTTGCGGTCAAGGCCATCTCGCGGATGACCGCGATGCCGATGAATAGAATGGCCAGAAAGCCCACCGTGTCGCTGGCCAGGGCGACCCCGCCGGGCAACAGCAGCCGGCGAAACGCGCCGCGCGCGGCCGCCTCGGCCTCGGCGCCGGCATAGACCTCCGCCCCCATGGCGCCGACCACCTGCACCCCGTGGCTGACGGCGATGGCGAACACGAGGAACGGCACCAGGATGGCGAAGGGGTCCATGCCGAACCCCAACAGCGGCAACCAGCCCAATTGCCAGATCACCGCCACCAGCGAACACCCCAGCACCAGGACCGTCAACCGCCAGGACGCGGTGTACAGGCGCACCAGGACCAAGGTGACGAGGAAGGCCGCGCCGAAGAAGGCGAGCACCCGGCGGGCCCCAGCGGTCACGTCACCCACCACCTTGGCGAAACCGATGATGTGTACCCGGATCCCGTTGCGCTCCAGGGGCGCGCGGACCTGGCGCTCCAGGGCATCGGCCACGGCCGTGTAGTCCAACCGCTCGCCGGTGCGCGGATCCACCTCCATGAGCCGAGCGCTGACCAGCGCCCCGGAGAAATCGTTGGCCACCAGCCGCCCCACGATGCCCGCCTTGAGCACGTTCTCGCGCACCCGTTCCAACCCCTCGGCATCGGGACGGAAATCGGCCGGGATCACGGGTCCGCCCGCGATACCGTCCTCCACCACTTCGGTGAAGCGGGTGTTCGGCGTGAACAGGGAGCGTACCTGCGCCCGATCCACCCCCGGCAGGAAGAACACCGCGTCGGTGGCCTTGCGTAGCGCATCGAAGAAGACGGGCGTGAAGATGTCCCCCCGCTCCACCGTCAGGGCGACGATGATGCGGTTGGCTCCGCCGAACTGCTCCCGGTACTGCAGGAAGGTCTGCATGTACGGATGATCCAGGGGCAGGAGCTTGGTGAACCCGGCATCCACCCGTAGCCGGGCCGCGCTGACAGCCAGCGCCAGGGTCACCAGCGCGAACAACGCGACCACCATCCCGCGGTGCCCGAAGATCCACGCCTCCAGCCGGGCCAGGGCGGCGCGGCTCATCGCACCCCCTCCAGCCAGTCCGCGTCCAGCCGCAGCACCCCCGCTTCCCCCGCCACCAGCACGCCCCCGCCGGGCGCCGCGGCCACCGCCGCCAAGCCGCGCCGGTCGGGCAGCACCCGTGCGGCGAAGGTCCGCCCCGCGTCGCGGCTCACCAACACAGTCCCACCCAGCCCCACCAGGACCACTCGTCCGTCGGGCAGGCGCACGCCGTCGGTGAGCATCTCCTGGGTACCGGTGCGCACCGGTGTCCAGTGCGCGCCCCGGTCCTCAGAGCGGAACAGATGCCCACGCAACCCGAACACCAGCACATGCCCGGCCGCCTTCAGCGGCAGCACACCGAACAAGGAGCCCACGTAAGGGGAAGGTAGGCGCCGCCAACTTCGACCCCCGTCGTCGGATCGAAACACCCGCCCCGCCTCGGCGGCGATGTACAGCGTGCCGTCCCTCGCCTGGGCGATGGCATTGAGATGCACGTCGAGGGGAACCGGGTCGGCGTCGTCTGCGGTTTCGGCCGCCGACGGCTCCAGCGGGAAGGCCTGTGAGCGCCAGTGCGCGCCGGCGTCTTCGGTGACCAGGTAGCGGCTGTAGGCTCCCACGGCGATGCCGCGCCGGCCCTCGGCATCCATCCACAGGTCCAGCAGTGGGGCATCGGCCTCGGGATCCGCGAATACCCGCTGCCAGTGCAGACCGCGGTCGTCGCTGCGCAGGACCACCGCATCGTGGCCCACCGCCCAGAGGCGGCCACCGGGACCGGCGCGGACCGCCGTGAGCAGCACATCCACCGGGGATTGCACCTGGCGCCACCGCCGTCCGTCGTCGGAAACCACGATGTGGCCCCGGATGCCCACGGCCACCCACCGCTCCCCGGCCCGGGCAACGTCCAGCAACAGGCTGCGGGCCGCCAACGGCCGATCGCCGGCCTGCGACACGCCCGCCAGAAACACAAAGGCCAGCGTCCACAGGGACGCCGGCCACGACCACCGCATATCGCCCGCCCGCCTCAGCGCCGGCCCTCGCGCCGCAGGGCCGCCGGTGTGAACTCCTTGCGGCTCATGGGCTCGTTGAAACGGTGCGGTTCGTACTCGCTGAACAGGCCCATGGCCAGATAGCGCCCGGACTGCAGGTCCGTGTGCACCTCGAGCACGGTCCACAGGTTCGGCACATCGTAGTAGTTGATCACGTGGGCCTCGGACACCCGCCAGAGCTGATCGCGGTTGTCGTACTGATCCACGGCCAGCACCTGCCAGGAATCCTCGTCGATATAGAACGTGCGCCGCTTGTAGACGTGCCGGGCACCCGGTTTGAGGGTCGCCTCCACCACCCAGACCCGGTGCAGCTCGTAGCGCGGCAGATCCTGGTTGATGTGGTGCGGGGTCAGGATGTCGGCGAACTTCACCTCGGGATCCTGGAGCCGGTAACTGTTGTAGGGCACGTAGATCTCCCGCTTGCCCACCAGCTTCCAGTCGTAGCGCTCGGGGCTGCCGTTGTACATGTCGAACTGGTCCGAGGTCCGCTGCCCGTCCGAGGCCGTGCCCGGTGTGTCGAAGGCCACGTTCGGGGCCCGGCGCACCCGACGCTGGCCGGGATTGTAGACCCAGGCCTTGCGGTGCTCTCGGTTCTGATCCAGGGTCTCGTGCACCAGCAGGATGTTCCCCGCCAGGCGCGGCGGAGCGACCACTTTCTGCTTGAAAAAGGCGATCACGTTGTCGAGCTTCTGTTCCGTCATCCCCGGCTGGTGGTACCAGAACAGCGAGGCATCGTTGAACTTGACCAGGGTGTAGTCCCCGCCGCGGGTGGGGGCGGCCTGCGCGATGGTCCGGCGCACCGTATCGGCCCGGTAGCGCAGGATGTGATTCCAGATGGCCTCCAGGCCGTTGCTCGGTATGGGGAACGGAATCCCGACGACCGCGCCCTTGACGCCGTTGCCGTCTTTGACCAGTTCGGCGGTCTGGGCGACCTTGCGCGTGGCCTCATAGATGCGTTCGGGGAAGGCCGCGGTGCGGTGAGTCGGATAGACCTTCATCTTGTAGGTGTCGGGATAGGCCTCGAATAGCGCCTTCTGGCCAGCGGTCAGGTGGTCGGCATACCGCTGCACGTTTTCGGCGGTGATCACGAAAAGGGGCGACTCGCCGGCGAAGGGGTCCACGTAGTGCTGGCCCTTCTTCCAGCCGGGCGGCGGCTGCGTGATACCCCCCTTCCAGGGTGGGATGCTGCCGTTTGCATTGCCCGCCTTTTCCGCGCCCATGGGCGTCAGATCGCCGCCCAGACGCGCGGCCTCCTCGGTGCCGACCGCCCCCTGTACGGCCGAAAAGGTGAAATACAAGACCACAAGCGCGAAGCGCAGCATTCGACGATGGCCCATGGACAGGGTTCCTCGTGATCAGAACGAATAGGCCAGGCTGAAGGCGACGTAGTCGCGATCGTTCAGCAGATTGAACGCGCCGGCCCCGAAGAAATTGGTGTAGGACAGGTCGGCCGACCACTGGCTCAAGTAATCCGCGCTCAAACCCAGCGAAACCGCCATCCGCCCCTCCAGGAAGTTCTCGCCCGGCCCGGGGGAGATGCCGTCGACGTCGTGCCGCCACGCGAGGCGCGGGCGCAGGGTCACTGGTCCGAGGGCGTTGTTGTATTCGAGTTGGGCGCGGATCTGATAGCCCCAGGAGACCTCCGAGACGAAATGGTCCGGCCCCAACCATTGTCCAGCGAACGGCTGATTGGCGCCCGGCGCCAGGTCCGGGTTGCCACCCAGGCCCGTGTTGGGGCCGTTGAGACGCAGCCCCTTGCCCGCTGGACCGCCCTTGTCCTGATCCGGGAGACCCGGCACCCAGGTCACGCCCACCTCGCCGATCACCGCCAGGGCATCGGCGCCCAGCACGGGACCGAACAGGCGCGTGGCCGTGACTTGGAACTGTAGCACGTCCTCGGTGATGAATCCCGGGATCTCCCGCCCGTACTGGCCGAGGAAGTTGCCGAGCTGGTTGGCCTCGGCCGCCCTGGCGTTGATGGCGCCGAGCAACGCCCCGATCAACTCGATGGTGTTGACCTGCATGGGTACGTCCAGCTTGTAGGACAGCTCGCCCTGCAGGGCCCAGCCGGTGGTGCCCAGCTCCGTGTTGAAGCTCGCCCCGATGGTCTTGATGTTCTCGGGATACACCACCCGGTATCTGGCCGTGCGGGCGAAGGCGTCCACCGCCGCATCGGTGATGGCGCCGACCGTCTTCGGGCCCACCGCGCCCTCCTCGGCCGCCTGGGCGGCGATCACCTGGGCCTGGTTGGGGGTCTGGCCCGCGGCGACACCGGCCTGGATGCCCGCCTGGATGGCCTGTTCCGGGGGCAACCCCCGGGCCAGCGCGGCCAGCGTGGTCCCGGCGACCAGCGCGCCGGTGCCCGCGCTCGGGTCGTCCGGCGGCCCGGCGATGCGGGCGGCGGCCAGGGCGCCCTGCGCACTGCCCGTGATGCCGTTGACCAAGGGGAGCTTGCTGTGGGTGTTCAGGAAGTACAACCCGAACTCGGTCCCCCCGAGCCCTTCCGAGAACAGCCGCAGGGCCAACCCCCACTGGCCGGTATCGGACGCCCGGCGGTCGGGTGCCCGGGGCACGGCCTGGAAGGTGTCCTCCACGGGCTTGAAACCACCGTCGGGAAGCGCCCCGTCGCCATAGGCACCCCGCCCCAGGATCACCCGGTCCCCGCCCGGCGAGGCAAAGTCGTTGCCGGAGAAATAACTGCCCGCCGGATCGATTTCGATCTCCTTCCACTGAAGTTGGTAGAAGCCCTCCAGCGAGGTGTTCTCTGTGGGCGAGATGGACCCCCACACCATGGGCACCGGCAACAGCGCATCGCGCAGCCGCGAGCCCGGCGCCCGCAGGGCGTTGACATCCACGGGGTTGATCACGTTGATGCCGTTTTGGATGAACGTGCTCTCGCCCCAGCTCAGCACTTGGTTGCCCACGCGGATCTCCCAGGGATGTTCGGCATCCTCGCTGCTCGACAGCCAGCCGTAGGCATCCAGTACCCGGATGCGTTTACCCACGAGGTGGTCGGCCGCCCCGGGCAGGTCCGTGCGCGCCCGATCCCCCTCGGCGTTCTCGAAGTCGTAGAAGCCGGTGGCCCGGGCGAACAGGCCGAAATTGCGGTAGTTCACCTCGAGTTCCGAGGAGATGCTGAACCGGTTCCCGGTGAGGGAACCGGAGTCATAGTTGAGGTTGCCATCGTCGATGTTGGTGGACCAACCCCGGCCACCGTTGGCGACCCCCACCAGCCTCTCGTCCCGGCCCGATACCCGGCTCGAGATACCGTAGGTCACCGTGGTGTCCAGCGAGGCGCTCACCCCTTCGCCGCCCGAGAACTCCAACGCCGGCACACCCGGCGACGCGAGCGCGCCCAGGGCCAGCACCCCGACCCAGCCCCTACGGCTCCCCCCTCTGCGTCTCCCCGCCACGTCCCGCGCCTCCCTCGATGGTTTCGTGGTTTCCACGCAACGCCCGCCGCGCGGCCGCCGCCTTTTCCGCTCTTTAGTGTTGTGTTTTTACACCTGAAGCCGATGGCGAATCAACCACCGTTTCGGCCGTGGGCTAACGCCTGCGGCCCAGCAGCGAACCGAGTAGCCCCCGCATGAGTTCGCGCCCGAGCTGACTGCCGATGGAGCGCGCGGCGCCCTTCAGCATCGCCTCCCATGCCGAGTCGCGGCGCCTGGACGGCCGGCGGGCGGCGGGCGCGGCCGGCTCGTCCTGGGACTGCGCCGCCCGTTCCGCCAGGATCTCGTAGGCGGAACGACGGTCCACGGTCTTTTCGTAGACCCCGTACAGGGAGGAGCTACGGATTCGCTCCGCGCGCTCCTGCGCGGTCATGGGGCCGATGCGGCTGCGCGGCGGGGCGATCAGGGTGCGTTCCACCGGGGTGGGCCGTCCCGACGCGTCCAGCACCGACACCAACGCCTCGCCCACGGCCAGTTCGGTGATCACCCGCTCGGTGTCCAGGGCCGGGTTCGGGCGGAAGGTTCGGGCCGCCACACGCACGGCCTTCTGCTCCCGGGGCGTGTAGGCGCGCAGGGCGTGCTGGATGCGGTTGCCGAGCTGCGCGAGCACCGGCTCCGGGAGATCGAGCGGATTCTGGGTCACGAAATACACCCCCACACCCTTGGAGCGGATGAGCCGTACCACTTGCTCGATCTTGTCCAGCAGCGCCTCGGGCACGTCGTCGAAGAGCAGGTGCGCCTCGTCGAAAAACAGCACCAGGCGGGGCTTGGGTGGGTCGCCCACTTCGGGCAGCTGTTCGAACAACTCCGACAGCAGCCAGAGCAGGAAGGCCCCGTAGGCCTGGGGCTGTTCCATCAGCCGGTCGGCGGCCAGCAGACTGATCACGCCCCGGCCCCGCTCGTCGGTGCGCATCAGATGTCCGATGTCCAGGGCCGGCTCGCCGAACAGCCGATCGCCGCCCTGGCCTTCCAGCGTCAACAACCGCCGTTGGATCGCGCCGATGCTCGCGTGCGAGACGTTGCCGTAACGCGTGCGCAGCTCTCGGGCGTGGTCCGCGACGAACTGGAGCATGGCCCGTAGATCCTTGAGGTCGAGTACCAACCAGCCGTTCTCGTCCGCGACGCGAAACAACACGGCCAGCACGCCCTCCTGAGTCTCGTTGAGCCCCAGGAGACGGGACAGCATGAGCGGACCCATCTCCGACACCGTGGTGCGCACCGGATGGCCCTGCTCCCCGAACACGTCCCAGAAGACCACGGGACTGCCTTCGAAGTCGAACCCTTCCAGGCCGATCCGCCGGACCCGCTCCTCGATCCGCGGATGCGGGCTGCCGGGGGCGCCGATCCCGGAAAGATCGCCCTTGACGTCCGTGGCGAACACGGGCACGCCGATCCGGCAGAACCCCTCGGCCAGGGTCTGCAGGGTCACCGTCTTGCCGGTCCCGGTGGCGCCCGCCACCAGCCCGTGGCGGTTGGCCAAGGCGGCCCGCAGTCCGATCCGCCGGTCCCCGGCGGCGCCGAGCAGCACGATTTCCGACATGTCCGATCCCCCCTGTCAGGGGGGCGACGAGACCCCTCAACCGCCCGCCTGCGGGCTTCGTCGCCTCCCCGGTCTCGTACCACGCGCGTGGTTCCCCCAGAGGGTACACGCTGTCACCCCCCTTTCCCAACCGGCACCGGCGCGCGTGGGGGGCGGCTCGGTTTGCCCGAACCGAGCCGCCCCGATAGACTCCCGGCCCTGACGGGGTGTTGAAAAACTTCGCGAGAAGCCCGGATGCAAGGCGCACGCAGCGCAGCGACCGAGACATATCAAGGCGATAGGCGAGGGAGCGAGCAGCGCGCAACGCCGCAGGCGGGTTTCGCAGCAGTTTTTCAACGGCCTGCTAAATCGGGAGCATAGGAGTGTCCACCATGCCGGGAACCCCGATCGAAACAACCACCGAGACGCTGCTCGAGACCGACTGGGTCGGCCTGTACGTCGTCCCCTGGGGCACACGGATCCTGCTCGCCCTGGCGATCCTGGTCGTCGGGCGTTGGGCGGTGCGCCGGATCACGCGCCTGACCGAACGGGCCCTGGAACGGGTGGAAGTGGACCCCATGCTGGTGCGCTTCCTCGGCAACCTGATCTATTTCGCGCTGCTCGTGGTGGTCGTGCTGGCCGCGCTGGAGCAGTTGGGAGTCAACACCACCTCGGCCCTCGCCGTGTTCGGCGCGGCGGGACTGGCGGTGGGCCTGGCGCTGCAGAAATCCCTCTCCAACTTCGCCGCCGGCGCCATGCTGATCTTCTTCCGCCCGTTCAAGGCCGGGGACTTCGTGGAGGTGGCCGGCATCAGCGGCGTGGTGGAGGAGGTGCGCGTGTTCAACACCGTCCTGCGCACCCACGACAACCGCGAGATCATCGTCCCCAACGGCCAGATCTACGAGGACAAGATCGTCAACTACTCGGCCCGGGACACCCGCCGCATCGACCTGGTGTTCGGCATCGGCTACGACGACGACCTGAAACAGGCCAAGGCCCTGATCGAGGAGATCCTGGCCACGGACGAGCGCATCCTCGAAGACCCGAAACCCACCGTGGCGGTGGTCGAGCTCGGCGAGAGCAGCGTGGACATCGCCGTGCGCCCCTGGGTGAAATCCAAGGACTTCGGGGCGGTGCGCTCGGATCTGCTGGAGCGCGTCAAGGCGGCCTTCGACACCCACGGCATCACCATTCCCTACCCCACTCGCGAGGTTCATCTGCGCACCGACGGAGGGAACGGACAGGCAGCCTGACCCATAGAATCCGCGCATCCGTCGCCCCAGGCGTGCATTCGTGGAGGATTCCGTGCGATCCTTGCGGACCGGAAACGCCCAATCCGGACAAGGACGTCCGATGCAGACCATGGCAGGAGCCAATCCGGTTCGCCGGTGTTTCGGCGAGCCCGAGCTGGAACGCCAGTTTCGGCGTACGTACCACGAGCATCATCAGTTCCAGAACCGCCTCGCGGCGGTGCTCGGGCTGGTGGTGTACGTCCTGTTCGCCCTCCTCGACCGGGCCGTCGGCGGCGACCGCTGGCAAGAGCTCTGGACGATCCGCCTGGGAATCACCCTGCCCCCGCTCGCCCTGGTGCTCGGCGGGTTCTTCGTGCCACGCATCGCTCACCGGTATGGCGGCCCCCTAGCCGCCGCCGCATTGTTGATCGCCGGGCTCGGGATCGTGGCGATGAATGCACGGCTCCCGCTCGATGTCCAGAACCTGTATTTCTCCGGTCTGCTCGTCACGATCGTATTCATCCACGCCCTGCTGCGGGTGGATTTCCGCTGGGTGGTGGGCGCGGCGGCCCTGCTGTTCGTCGCCTACCTGGCGGTCGCCGGGATCCTGGCTCCGATTCCCACACATCACCTCATCGCCTCGGTGTTCTACTATCTGAGCATCGAGGGGGTCATGGCCTACACGGACTGGCTCCTCGAACGCCAGGAACGCGAGTCCTTCCTGCTGCACGACCAACTGCACACCCAGGCCCACACCGACGAACTCACCGGTCTGGCCAACCGGCGCGCCTTCTTCGGTCATTTGAAAAGCGAATGGCGCCGTGCCCTGCGCGACGGCACGCCGCTCACCCTCCTGCTGGTGGATCTCGATCACCTTAAGGCGATCAATGACAGCGCCGGCCACGCAGGCGGCGACGAGGCCCTGCGGCGGCTGGCGGCGGCCCTGCGGCCCCAGGCCCGGCGGCCCGGCGATCTGGCGGCCCGGCTGGGCGGCGACGAGTTTGCACTGCTGCTCAGCGGCGCGAGCCCCAAACGGGCCGACCAGATCGCCCGCCGGCTGTCCCAGGGGTTCGCCACACTGCCCGCATGCGGGAATCTGCCCGCCCGGCGCCTGACCGCCAGCATCGGCCTCGTCACCGCCGTACCCACGCCGGTGACGACGCACGAGGATTTGATCAGTGCCGCAGACAAGGCCCTCTACGAGGCCAAGACCGGCGGACGGGCGCGGGCCGTTCGCAAGGCGCTGCGCTGAAGCGCCTCAGACGGCCTCGAACACGCCGGCCGCCCCCATTCCCGTACCCACACACATGGTGACCATGCCGCGACGCAGTCTGCGCCGACGCAGCCCGTGAACCAGGGTGGCGGCGCGGATCGCGCCGGTGGCCCCCAGCGGATGACCCAGGGCGATGGCCCCACCCAGGGGGTTGACCCGCTCCAGATCCAGCCCCAGCTCGCGGATCACGGCCAACGACTGCGCGGCGAAGGCCTCGTTGAGCTCGATCCAGTCCAGCTGTTCCAGGGTCCAACCGACCCGCTCCAGCACGCGCGGCACCGCGGCCACGGGGCCCACGCCCATGATCTCCGGAGCCACGCCGGCCACCGCATAACCCAGAAAACGCGCCCGCGGCTCCAGGCCGAACCGCTTCAACCCCCGTTCGCCGGCCACCAGCACCGCCGCCGCCCCGTCGCTGCGCTGAGAACTGTTACCCGCGGTGACCGTGCCCTGGGCGGCGAACACGGGCTTCAGGCGCCCGAGGGCCTCCAGGGACGTGTCCGGCCGCGGCCCCTCGTCCCGGTCCACGAGGCGGCGCTCGCGCACGATGCGCGCAGCTTCCGGGTCGGGCCGGGTCCGCTCCACCTCGAAAGGCAGGAGCTCGTCGGCGAACTCGCCCGCTTCCTGGGCGGCCAGCGCCCGGCGGTGACTCTCCAGGGCAAAGGCGTCCTGGGCCTCGCGGTCCACACCGAAGCGTTCGGCCACGATCTCCGCGGTGATCCCCATGCCATAGGCGATCGCCTCCGCTTCGTCTTGGAAGATGCGCAGGTTGTAGGCGGGACGATGGCCGCCCATGGGCACCAAGCTCATGCTCTCCACCCCGCAGGCGATGGCCACGTCGATCTGGCCGCCGGCCACCCGGTCGGCGGCGATGGCCACCGCCTCCAGCCCCGAGGCGCAGAAGCGGTTGACCGTCACGCCGGGCACCGATTCGGGCAGCCCCGCGAGCAACAGGGCGATGCGCGCCACGTTGAGCCCCTGTTCGGCCTCCGGCATGGCACAGCCGCAGATCACGTCGCCCACCGCCGCCGGGTCCAGTCCCGGGTTGCGGGCCAGCAGTTCCCGCAGCGCGTGGACCAGCAGATCGTCCGGCCGCGTGGCGCTGAACACCCCGCGCGGCGCCCGCCCCACGGGGGTACGCACCGCATCCACGATATATGCCGCTTCCATGTTCACTCCCTCATCGTCCCCATCCCAATCAGCGGATCCGCCCGTCTCCCATGGCCTCGCTTCCGACGACCGGCCGTGTGCGCACCGTGGACATCAGTTGCGCAAGGGCTTGCCCGTGGTCAGGGTGTGCTGGATGCG
>JALSSO010000083.1 GCA_026984215.1 Gammaproteobacteria bacterium
GCTGATAGGTGGCGTCCTCGTGCACCAGTAGCCACTGGAAGGCCAGCCCCTGGCCACGCCATTCCCGCACCCATTGACTCTTGCTCTTGACCCGTCGGACCTCGCCCTGCGGCGTCACGAAGCGCCAATCGGTCAGGCGCACGCGCACCGGCTCGCCGCCGGCGTTGCGCAACGTCATCCCGAAACCGCAATAGCCCCGCACCGCCTTGGCCACCGCCGGTGGGAGACCGCGGCCGGCGAACACCGCCTCGGCGTATTCCCGGGTCACCGGGGTGAGCCGCAGCTCGAAGCCGTCCTCCTGGACCGCCACCGACTCCAGCCCCGTCTGCGGGTTCACCCGGCGCTCGACGCGGGCCGCATGAGCCGTCATGGCGGCCAACCACAGCCCCATCCACAATCCGACGTATGCGCGGCGCATGGGTTGCATTATATCGTTCCACAAGACCTACACCGCCTGCTGCAGGGCCCGCTCGCGGATGGCCTGGATCTGGTCGCGGATGCGGGCGGCTTCCTCGAACTCCAGGTTCCCCGCGTGCTCGTACATGGCCTTTTCCAGCTCCGCGATGCGTTTGAGGGCCTGCTCGGGAGGCAGCGCGGCGTAATCGGCCCGCGGCTCGGCCACGCGGCGCTCGGCCCGGCGGCCGCGTCCTCCGGGCACGGCGCCCTCCATGATGTCGCGCACCGCCTTCTGCACGGTCCTGGGCGTGATCCCGTGGGCCTCGTTGTAGGCGATCTGCTTGGCGCGGCGGCGCTGGGTCTCCTCGATGGCCCGGCGCATGGAGTCCGTGACGACGTCGGCGTAGAGGATCGCCTTGCCATGGACGTTGCGCGCCGCCCGACCGATGGTCTGGATGAGCGAACGGGTCGAACGCAGAAAACCCTCCTTGTCGGCATCCAGGATGGCGACCAGTGAAACCTCTGGAATATCTAGACCTTCTCGCAACAAGTTGATTCCAACCAGCACGTCGAAGGCGCCGACGCGCAGGTCGCGAATGATCTCCACGCGCTCCACCGTGTCGATGTCCGAGTGCAGGTAGCGCACCCTCACCCCGTGCTCGGTGAGATAGTCGGTGAGGTCCTCGGCCATGCGCTTGGTGAGCGTGGTGACCAGGACCCGCTCGCCCACCGCCACGCGCTCCGTGATTTCCGAGAGCAGGTCGTCCACCTGGGTGGCCACCGGACGCACCTCCACCTCCGGGTCCACCAAACCGGTGGGCCGCACCACCTGCTCGACGATCTGCGCGCTGTGGGCCTCCTCGTACGGACCGGGCGTGGCCGAAACGAAGACGGTCTGCGGCATGAGCCGCTCGAACTCGTCGAAGCGCAGCGGCCGGTTGTCCAGGGCCGAGGGCAGGCGGAAGCCGTATTCCACCAGGGTCTCCTTGCGCGAGCGGTCGCCCCGGTACATGCCCCCGAGCTGCGGGATGGTCACGTGGGACTCGTCGATCACCAGCAGGGCGTCGTCGGGCAGGTAGTCCATGAAGGTCGGCGGCGGCTCGCCGGGTGCCCGGCCCGAGAGATAGCGCGAGTAGTTCTCGATGCCCGGGCAGTAGCCGAGCTCCTGGATCATTTCCAGATCGAAGCGCGTGCGCTGCTCCAGGCGCTGGGCCTCCACCAGCCGCCCGGCCTGGCGCAGCTCCGCCAGGCGCTCGCGCAGCTCGTCGCGGATCTGGTCCATGGCCCGCAGCAAGATCTCCCGGGGCGTGACGTAATGGGTCTTGGGATAGACCGTGTAGCGGGGCACACGACGGATCACCTCGCCGGTGAGCGGGTCGAACAGACGCAGATCCTCGATCTCGTCGTCGAACAGCTCGATGCGCAGGGCCTCGCGCTCGCTCTCGGCCGGAAACACGTCGATGACCTCGCCGCGCACCCGGAAGCCGCCGCGGCGGAAATCCAGATCGTTGCGGGTGTATTGCAGCTCGGCCAGCCGGCGCAGCAGCTTGCGTTGATCGACGAGGTCGCCGCGGCGCAGGTGCAGCACCATCTCCAGGTAGGCACGCGGATCCCCGAGGCCGTAGATGGCCGAGACGGTGGCCACGATGATGGTGTCGCGCCGTTCGAGCAGGGCCTTGGTGGCGGACAGGCGCATCTGCTCGATGTGCTCGTTGATGGAGGCGTCCTTCTCGATGTAGGTGTCGCTGGCCGGGACGTAGGCCTCGGGTTGATAGTAGTCGTAGTACGAGACGAAATACTCCACCGCGTTGTCCGGGAAGAACTCCCGGAACTCGCCGTAGAGCTGGGCGGCCAGGGTCTTGTTGGGGGCGAGCACCAACGTGGGCCGCTGCACCGTCTGGATGACGTTGGCGATGGTGAAGGTCTTGCCGCTGCCGGTCACCCCCAGCAGCGTCTGGAAGGCGTGGCCCGCGCGCAGCCCGTCCACCAGGCGGGCGATGGCATCGGGCTGGTCTCCGGTGGGTCGATAATCGGTATGGAGCCGGAACGTCATGGGATTCGTGGATGCCGTAGGGGTTCGTTATGATAAGGCCAACCGCATCCGCCACCGATCG
>JALSSO010000084.1 GCA_026984215.1 Gammaproteobacteria bacterium
TCTCGGCGTCGACAAGCTCGACGATCTGTCCGGGAATGCCTAGACACATGGTTCCTACCTCGCCACGCTACTCAGCCCACGGGCGGCCGCGATCACCGCCTGACCCAGCGCGAGCCCGCCGTCGTTGCGCACGCTGCCGGCGAGGCCGAGTTGCCGGGCGATCCGCCATGCCGTGGGGCGGAAGCCGACACCCTGGACGACACCCCGAACCCGGATGAGATGCCGTTGTCGGCGGGCGCGGGCATCCATCTCAGATCTCCCCGGCGAGCTCGGCCTGCTCGGGCACGGGTTCCAGCCCGTAGCGTTCCAGCTTGGCCCGCAGGCCCACGCGGGACAAGCCCAGCTCCTGCGCCGCCCGGGTCTTGTTCCAGCGATTACGGATCAGCGTTTCCTTGAGAATGCGCGCCTCCAGGGCCTCGACCCGATCGCGCAACGTCCCGCGCAGTGCCAGCGGCCTTTCCCGGTCTACGGCAGCGCCGGCCGAGCCGTGCAGCACCCGTGGGGAGAGGAGCTCCGCGCCCAGGCGGTCGCCCTGTGCGAGCACCAGCATGCGCTTGACCTCGTTCTGGAGTTCGCGCACGTTTCCGGGCCAGGCGTAGGCACGCATGCAGGCCAGCGCCTCGGCAGTGAAGCCGCGCACGCGCTTGCCGAGCTGCTCCATGGTCTCCTCGAGGATGCCCTGCGCCAGGGCCGCCACGTCTTCCGGGCGTTCGCGAAGCGGCGGCACGTGCAGTGAAAAGGTGGCCAGGCGGTAGTAGAGGTCCCGCCGGAACCGCCCTGAGGCCACGTCCGCCTCCAGGTCGCGGTTGGTGGCGGCGATCACGCGCACGTCGATGCGCCGGCGCTCGGTGCCGCCCAGGGGGCGCACCTCGCCTTCCTGCAACACGCGCAGCAATTTGGCCTGGAGGGCCGCGGACATGTCGCCGATCTCATCCAGGAAGAGGGTGCCTCCGTCGGCCTGTTCGAACAGGCCGACCCGATCCGCCACCGCCCCGGTGAAAGCGCCGCGCCGGTGGCCGAACAGCTCCGCTGCGAGCAGCTCGTCGGGCAGGGCGGCGCAGTTCTCCGCCACGAAGGGGCCTGCGCGGCGCAGGCTGTTGTTGTGCAGGGCCCGGGCGCAGAGCTCCTTGCCGGTGCCCGACTCGCCCGTGATCAGGACGTTGATGTCGTAGGGGGCCACGCGCCGAATGGTCTCGCAGACGGCGTTCATGCAGCTCTCCGGGCTGCGCAGGATGCCGGGCGCGTGGTCGAAGCCCCGCTCGACCGCGGCGCGTTGGCGGGCCAGACCGTCGCGCGGGTTTCGGGGACGCAGGCGCAGCTCCAGCGCGAGCCGTTCGTTCTCGCGGCGCAGCCCGAACAGCTCCAGCGCGCGTGTGAGTTTCAGGCGCAGGCCCGGTGGGGGATCGGAGGGGCTCAGATAGTCACTGACCCGGGCGCGCTCCACCGCCCGCGCCAGCCCGTTGCGAGGATCGGCCAGCCATGCCACTCGCACCACCTCGGGCCAACGCTCGCCGATCTCGGCGAGCAGGGCCAGGCCGTCGCCGTCGGCGAGCCGCTCGGCACATACCGCCACCTGCACCCATTCCTCTTCCATGAACCTGCGGGCGGCGGCGCGGGTGGTGGACTGCAGCACGTCGGCCACGGGCGCGTAGCATGCGGCCAACCGTTCCAACCCCGCCCGGTCGGCGCCGGCCAGGAGCATCGTGGGGCGGGCGTGGTCCGGCGTGCTCATCCGGCGTCCCGAGCGGCGGACGGCGTCCCCAGCGCCGGATGGCCGACGAGGCGAGCCTCGCGTGTCAGTTTGAGCCAGCGGTACCAGTCTTCCAGTCCCTCTCCGCTGGTCGAGGAGACGCACAACGCCTGTAGACCCGGATTGACCTGCCGGGTGAATTCCAGGCAGCGTTCCAGATCGAACGTCAGATGGGGCAGCAGATCGATCTTGTGGACGAGCAGCAGATCGGCGCGCCGAAAGATGTCCGGGTACTTGACGGGCTTGTCCTCGCCCTCGGTGACCGAGAGGATCACGACCCGGTACGCCTCGCCGAGATCGAAGGCGGCGGGGCACACCAGATTGCCCACGTTCTCGATGAACAGCACGGCGCCGGGGTCCGGATCCAGGGACTCCAGTGCGTGGCCGATCATGTGGGCATCCAGATGGCAACCCTTGCCCGTGTTGATCTGCAGGGCGCGCGCTCCGGCGGCGCGGATGCGCTCGGCGTCGTTCGAGGTCTCCTGATCTCCCTCGATCACTGCCATGGGATAGGCTTCGCTCAGTTCGCGCAGGGTGCGCGCGAGCAGGGTGGTCTTGCCGGCGCCCGGGCCCGAAACCAAGTTGAGCGCCAGGATGCCCCGCTCGGCCAGCCAGCGGCGGTTGGCCGCCGCGTAAGCATCGTTTTTGCTCAGGATGTCCTGCTCGATCTGTACCATGCGGGCCTGCGCCATGCCCGGCGCATGGGCGCGGGCCGGACCCGTGCCGTAATGATGGCGCTCGGCGTCGGACGGCATGGGTCCGGGCGCTCGGACCGGCGGTGCATGGGCGTGTTCCGGTCCATGGTCGTGCGGGTGCACATGCTCGTGTGGAAGGGCATGGGAGGAATCGCTCCCGATCCGGACTTCGCCTTCCCCGCAGCCGCATACGCTACACATGTTCAGTCCACCTCCAGTTCCGTGATTCGCATCTGATCGCCGCCCAGCACTTGCACCTGTCCGCCGCCGCAGTCGGGGCAGGGATCCAGGAGTGTGTTCACCGTGATCTGGCGGGCACACTGCATGCACCAGGCGGGCGCCGGGCGTTGGTCGATGTGCAGGGCCGCCCCCTCGGCCAGAGTGCCGCGGCAGACCACGTCGAATGCGAAGCGCAATGCCCGCACGTCCACGCCGGCCAGTGCGCCCACTTCCAGCCAGACCGCGCGCACCCGCCGATAGGCCTGCTCCGAGGCCTGTTCCTCCAGAACCTGGAGCAACCCCTCGCAGAGCGCCATCTCATGCATGGCCCGCCCTGCGCATCTCCATCGGTCCCTCCACCGCCACGGTGAACGCCACACAGGGATCGAGCGCATGGATCACTGCCTCGGCCAGCATCCGGGCCTCTCCGGGCGAGTCGGCCGGGATGCCTTTCAGGGCCTGCACGGCGGGTCCACGGGGGTGGAAGTTCCATTCGGTGGGGGCGAGGATGCGGTACCGGTCCACCCGCCCCTGCGTGCAGGCGGCGTAGTGGAACAGCCGGCCGCGGGGGCTGGGCACCTCGGCCAGGGCCGTGCCGGGAGCCGGCCGGATCACGCGGGCCGGTTCGTCCCCGGTTGGGGACTCCAGCTGTCGCGCCAGCTCCAGCAGTCGCGCGGTGAAACGATGCAGCAGGAAGGCTTCGGGTCGCCGCCGGCGCAACTCGCGGATGAGGGGATGCCCGGTCCAGGCCGAGGCCACGCTGTTCTCCGCCGGCTCGTCCTGCCAGGCGGGCCGCGAGACGAAGGCCGCCCATTGCGGCCCGGCCAGCTCCGCACCCAGGACGCGGGCGCACTCGCGGGGGAGCTGGGGAGTCTCGCCCGCGCGGGCCAGTGCGTATCGTGCGGCCCGGCTCAGGAGGCGGGCCGCCTCGGTGGCGCCGGCACGCCACCAGCGCTCCAGCGAGGAGGCATCCAGAGCCAGGAACTCCGCCGCCGGCCGGCCGAACACCCGCTCCGAGACCCATGCGCGCAGGGTCTGCAGACCCGCCTCGGGCGCCTCCATCAGCGCCTGGGTGCGAGCTACGGCCTCGGCGGCCTCTCCGGGCACGGCCGCCGCCGGCTGAAGCCGCAGCAGGCGGGGCCAGGTGCCCAGGATGCCCAGCAGGTGTTCCCGGACGCTTTCCAGCCGGGCGAGCGCGGCGCGTCGGCGCGCGGCATCGCCCTGGTCGCTCAAGGCTCCCGCTGCGGCCAGGGCGAGCCCGGCCGCCTGTCGATGCGTGTGTCCGCAGCTCCCGTACAGGCGCGGGATCAGCGACAATGCCTCGGGGCCTGTGCGGCCTTCCAGCAGCCTGCAGGCGGCCACGGGCCGCCGCAGCCTGAGGCGGACCTGCCACCCCCCCGGGACGGGTCGGAGTTCGACCGCGAGCCGGCTCTCCAGGGGGGTCATGGCAAGGGTTCCTTGGAACGGCCGCGGCCGAGGAGCAGCGCCCGCCGGCTCAGGCGCCGTGGCGGCGCCGGCGGTCGGGTGACCGGGGCCCGCCGGGAGGAAGGGGGCTCGGCGCCGATCAGGATGTCCAGCGCGGCGTGGGCGGTCCCCCGAGCCGCGACCTGGTCTGCGAACTGAGGGACCGGGGAGAACAGGGAGCAACTCTGGTAGCGCCCGAACCCCTCCAGCGTGCCCACCAGGAACTCGAACTCACCGGCCGGGAATCGGTGCGTCCGCGCACCGCCCACCGGCAGTGCCGCCCAGCGCGCGGGATCGCGCGGCGCGAGGACGAAGCTCAGGAACCAGGGGGTGATCAGGACACCCAGGGCCAGATCGCCCCAGTCCCGAAAACCCGCGGCTTCCACCCGGAGCCGGGGGTTGACGATGGGCAGACCGGCCATGCGGCTGCGATGCACCACCTCGAACCCGTCCGCGAGCCGGGCCGCGATGTCCGCGACCCAGCCCTTCACGCCTCGTCCTCCATCACCAGGAACTGGTCTTTGCCCGCGTCGCACTCCGGGCAGCGCCAATGCGCCGGCAGTTCGGTGAACGGCGTTCCGGGGGGGATCTGCCAGACGGGGTCACCTGCGGCGGGATCGTAGACGTACCAGCAGATCTTGCACTCCAGGCGGCTGTGCGGGCCGATGCGGTCTTCCGTGTTCCAGGGGCCGGCTGTGTTCATCGGGTCAGCTCCAGGATTTCGGCGAGCCGGCGTGCCGAGTCCTCGAAGTCCTCACGCGCGGCTTGAGCCACGGCGGGCACCTCCACGATCTCGATGGTGTTCAGGATGAGCTTCTCCTGCGAGTTGAAGTACTTGACCCACCACACCGGCTCTTTGGCCGTGGCGCCGATGCGGCAGTTGCCGTAACCGCGCGAGAGGAGGGTGGTGGGACCCACGCCCAGCCGTTCGCCCACATAGGCGAGATCTTCGGCGGTCACCGGCAGCAGGGTGAGGTTGATCACGTGAACCGGGTCGCCGGCGCGGCGGGCGGCCAGGTGTTCGGCGATCTCGGCCAGCAGGGCCGGACCGTTCTGGACGCCGGGCGGCGCCGCGTCGGGGTCGAAGCTGATCCGCCGGTCACCGGAAAAACTCTCTCGCCGCACGCAACGGGGCACCGCGCCCACCTCCAGGGCCTCGTGGAGCGGCCGGCCGCGGGCGTCCACCTCGCGGACCCACCAGACACCCGTGAGGATCGTCTCCTGCGCCTGCAGACGGCGGTCCGGCGCCTCGAAGTTCACCGCCACCTCCCCCTCGCCGAGCAGTCCGTGGAGCAGGGCATGGTCGGCGTTTTCCAGCCCCTCCAGGGACATGCACCGGCCTTCGGTGTGCGCGCCGGCCTCCAGGGCCGCCAGCACGGTCTCCAGGATCCGCCGGGCCTGCGGTGCGGCGGCCAGTTCCTCGGGTTCGGGGCGGTGGACGAGTTCATGGGTGAACATGCCCTGGGGCATTTCCAGGTATTCGAGTTCGGGGCCCTCGTCGGGCTGACTTCCAGGTCCCACCAAGCGGAGGCCGTCCGGGCGGGGCCCGTTCACGATGGGGTCCCCAGGGTGGCGTCCGCGGTCTGGGACAACATGCGCGCAGTCAGGTCCAGGTAGACGTTCCAGTCGCGCATCTTGGTGATGGTCCCCAGCCGCCGGGCCCCTTGCATGAACACCAGGGCCGGCCAGGTGGTGAAGCCGAACCGTTCCTGCAGGGTCTCCTGGGCGTCCAGATCCACCACCGCGGGCTGGAACCGGCCGGCGAACGCCCGCGCCAGTTCCGGCAGCACGACCGCCACATCGTTGGCCTCCGGATGGCGGATGGGGTTTCCGCTGAAAAACAGTACGCTCATCCGGTGGCGTTCCAGGAAGGCGTCGAGGTTCTCGGCGTCCACCACCGGATAACCGAAGTCCTCGGCGAGCCGTCGAATGACGGGCGACTCGGGTAGGCTCATGACCTTTACTCCTTGACCTGAGCGCGCAGGTGTTCGGGCAACGGGGGCTCGCGGTCGGCGAGGTCCGCGAACAGGTGATCGACGCAGGCGTCGCCCCGCAGGACCGACTCCAGGGCCTGGAGGGCGGAACGAATCGCATCGGCCTCCTCCGGGCTGAGCACGCGACGGGCCGCGTCGTGCAAGACCAGCACCCATGTCCCCGGCGGTTGCGCCCCCACGAGCGACAGATCCACGGAACGGATGTGCCCTCCGTCCTCGCAGCTCGCCAGCAGTCCCGCAGTCTGCAGCACACGCATGGGGACGCCGATGCACACCGGTTCAGTCTCCTTTCTCCGGGGCGGGTCCCAGCGACTGTGGCGTCTCGTTTTCGATCCGGCGGCGCCGGGCGAGGACCCGGGGATCGCCCACCCGCGGCGCCTGTTCGGCGCTGGGCCGCCCCGCTTCGTAGGCCTCGGCACACAGCGCGGCGCCGGTGAGGGCGGCGGTCTGGGGCAGCGGCGCGTCGCGTCGCCGAAACGGCACCCCTTGCTCGGCCAGCCATTGAAGACCGCACTCGACCGCCGGCTCGAGCATGGCGCGCACCGGCGGACTCAGGCTCCCGCCGTAGTCCTCCAGGGTCTGGGGCTGGACGCCCACCAGGGCCAGGTGACGCGGGTAGCGGCCGAGGAGCTCGGCCAGCGCCAGCACGTCCTGGAAGCCCGTCTGATGCAGGCTCATTCGCTTGGCGCCCATGTAGCGGGGCACCTGCCCGTCGCGCACGAGCCGCAGGGATCCCGGCGCCAGGCCGAAGTCCACGGCATCGAAGACCAGGAGCCGCTCCGCAGCCTCCACGTACGGCAGAAGCAGGGTGCCCTGGGTGCCGCCGTCCAGGAGATGGACCTCGTCGGGGAAGCGATGGGTCCGGTGCAGCAGCTCCACGGCACGCACGCCGAAGCCGTCGTCGGCCCACAGGATGTTGCCGATCCCAAGGATCAGCACGGAGGCGGCCGTCATGGCGCCCCCCTTCGGGGGCCGGTGTCCGTCCGGCGGATGATGCACAGCGAGGGCACGGGCATGCGGGCAGCCTATCGGGCGGAGTGGGTGGCGTGCCTGATCCGGATCAAGCCCTCGATCGGAATCATGCCCACGGTGAAAGCAGGGTTTCCGCATGCGGGCCTGGACTGGTCACCCACTTTCCGCATGTGCAGGCGGAACGGCTCCGGCCCACCCCTTCCGGGACAGGCTCCCGGGCCGGGGCAAGCGGTGGGCGTCGGCTTCCGGGGAATAGCTTGTCTGGGTGACATTGATGTTATTTGGATCAACATATTGTGAACGGTTAGTGAAGTGATTATGTAGCACGTACGGTGGCCGGAGTCCCCGGCGGGGTGCGGGTTACCTGGACGTCTGGCACGGCTTCTGCACGGCTGTCGGCAGTCCACCGGGAGGATCCGTGACCATGACCATCGAGACCTATTACGAGGTGATGCGCCGCCAAGGCATTTCCCGGCGCAGCTTTCTCAAGTTCTGCAGCCTCACCGCGGCCGCGCTGGGGCTCGGCCCGGAGTTCTCGGGGCGCATCGCCCATGCCATGGAGACCAAGCCCCGCATCCCTGTGCTGTGGTTGCACGGCCTGGAGTGCACGTGTTGCTCGGAGTCTTTCATCCGTTCCGGGCACCCGCTGGCCAAGGACGTCATCCTGTCCATGATCTCGCTGGACTACGACGACACGCTCATGGCCTCGGCGGGGCAGCAGGCCGAGGCGATCCTCACCGAGACCATGGAGAAGTACCGGGGCAACTATGTGTTGGCCTGCGAAGGCAATCCGCCGCTCAACGAGGATGGCATGTATTGCATCGTGGGGGGACGCCCCTTCGTGGAACAGCTGCGCGAGGTGGCAGAACACGCCCGGTTCATCATCTCCTGGGGGTCTTGCGCGTCCTACGGCTGCGTCCAGGCGGCCAAGCCCAATCCCACGCGCGCCACGCCCATTCACAAGGTCATCTTGGACAAACCCATCGTGAAGGTGCCGGGTTGTCCGCCCATCGCCGAGGTCATGACGGGGGTGCTGACCTACATTCTGCTGTTCGACCGCCTTCCCGAACTCGACCGCCAGGGGCGGCCCAAGATGTTCTACAGCCAGCGCATCCACGACAAATGCTATCGGCGCCCCCATTTCGACGCCGGCCAGTTCGTGGAGTCCTTCGACGACGAGGGCGCGCGTAAGGGCTATTGCCTCTACAAGGTGGGATGCAAGGGACCGACCACCTACAACGCCTGTTCCACGACCGGCTGGAACGACGGGATCTCGTTCCCGATCAAGTCGGGTCACGGCTGCATCGGCTGCTCCGAGGACGGCTTCTGGGACAAGGGCTCGTGGTATGCGCGCCTCACCGACGTGGAGGCCTTCGGCATCGAAGCCAATGCAGACAAGGTGGGCCTGGGAGCGGCGGCGGTGGTGGGCGCGGGGATCGCCGCCCATGCGGTGGCCAGCGCGGTCAAGCAGACCCGCAAGCATGACGGAGACGAGCAATGAGTGCGATTCAAACGCCCAACGGCTATACCCTCGACACCTCCGGCCGCCGGGTGGTGGTCGATCCCATCACGCGCATCGAGGGCCATCTGCGGTGCGAGGTGAACGTCGACGAGCAGAACGTCATCCGCAACGCGGTCTCCTCGGGGACCATGTGGCGCGGGCTGGAGGTGATCCTCAAGGGCAGGGATCCGCGCGACGCCTGGGCCTTCGTGGAACGCATCTGCGGGGTGTGCACCACGGTGCACGCGCTGACCTCGGTGCGCGCGGTGGAGGATGCGCTGGGGATCCGCATTCCCCGCAACGCACATCTGATCCGGGAGATGATGGCCAAGGCCCAGCAGGTGCAAGATCACGTGGTGCACTTCTACCACCTGCACGCGCTGGACTGGGTCAATCCCGTCAACGCGCTCAAGGCCGATCCCAAGGCCACCTCCGCATTGCAGAAGGCGGTCTCCGCGTCCAACCCCAAATCCAGTCCCGGCTACTTCCGCGACGTGCAGACGCGGCTTCGCAAGTTCGTCGAGTCGGGTCAGCTCGGCCCCTTCAAGAACGGCTACTGGGCCAATCCGGCCTACAAACTGCCTCCGGAAGGCGACCTCATGGCGGTGGCGCATTACCTGGAGGCGCTCGACATCCAGCGTGAGTTCGTCAAGGTCCATACCATCTTCGGCGGCAAGAACCCGCATCCCAACTACATCGTCGGCGGGGTACCGGCCGCCATCAATCTGGACGACGATCTGGCCGCCGGCGCCCCCATCAACATGGAACGGCTGAACTTCGTCCGCGCCCGGATCCAGGAGATGGTGGACTTCTGCAATCAAGTGCTGGTGCCCGACGTGATCGGCATCGCCAGCTTTTACAAAGACTGGTTGCACGGGGGCGGTCTGGGGGCGCTCAACGTGATGGACTACGGCGACTTCGCCAAGGTCCCGTACGACAAGTCCACCGACCAGCTCCCGGGTGGCGTGATCCTGGACGGCAACTGGGACGAGATCCACGAGATCGACCTGCGGGATCCCGACCAAATCCAGGAGTTCGTCACCCATTCCTGGTACAAGTATCCGGACGAGGCCAAGGGATTGCATCCGTTCGACGGGGTCACCGAGCCGAACTTCGCGCTCGGGCCGGAGACGCGGGGAACCCGCACACGCATCGAAGCCCTGGACGAATCGGCAAAATACTCTTGGCTCAAGGCACCGCGCTGGAAAGGCCGTCCCGTGGAGGTAGGGCCTTTGTCGCGTTACGTGCTCGCCTATGCGCGCGGTGTGGAGTACGTGCGCGATCAGGTGGACCGCAGCCTGGCCCGTTTCAACGAGCTGGCCGGCACGGCCCTGGACACCAAGACCGCGCTCAACACCGCCATCGGGCGCACGCTGGCGCGGGCGCTGGAGGCCCAGTATTGCGCCGACATGCTGGTCGACGACTGGAACGCCTTGGTGGCCAACATCCGGTCCGGCGACACGGCCACGGCCAACCTGGAAAAATGGGACCCGAAGACCTGGCCGAGGGAGGCGATGGGGGTGGGGACCCACGCCGCTCCGCGTGGGGCCCTGGCCCATTGGATACGCATCCGGGACGGACGCATCGAAAACTACCAGTGCGTGGTGCCCACCACCTGGAACGCTTCGCCGCGCGACGCGGCGGGCAACATCGGTGCCTACGAGGCGGCCCTGCTGGAGACGCCCATGGAACGCCCCGAAGAGCCGGTGGAGATCCTGCGCATCCTGCACAGCTTCGATCCCTGCCTGGCCTGCGCCTCGCACGTCATGACCATGGACGGTGAGGAGCTCACCCGCATCCAGGTGCGCTGAGGCGAGACGCGACGATCCGGAGTTCGGGCGGCCTGCCCGAATCTCCCCTGGAGAGGAGCACGATGATGACGAGCAAAGCCCAACAAGCGATCGCGCCGAAGGCCGTCTACGTCTGGGAAGCACCTCTGCGCCTGTGGCACTGGATCACGGCCCTGGCGATCACTGTGCTGGCCGTGACCGGCTGGTTCATCGCCAGTCCCCCGCCCACGCTTTCAGGGGAGGCGAGCGACCACTTTCTCATGGGTTACATTCGCTTCACGCACTTCGCCGCCGGCTATGTCGTCGCCGTGGCATTCGTGTTCCGCATCTACTGGGTGTTCGCGGGCAACCGGCATGCCCGGGAAATCTTCCTTCCGGCCATCTGGAGCCCACGCTGGTGGGCGGGCCTGTTTCACCAGGTCGGGTGGTACCTTTTCCTGGTGCGCAGGCCCCGCGAGTACATCGGCCACAATCCCCTTGCCGCGCTCGCCATGCACTTCATGTTCGTGTGGGGCATGGTCTTCATGATCATCACCGGCTTTGCCCTGTACGGCCAGGGAACGGGCATGGGCTCGTGGCAATACGCGCTGTTCAGCTCCTGGGTGATCCCGCTGTTCGGGCAGAGCCAGGACGTCCACACCTGGCACCACTTCGGCATGTGGTACCTGGTCCTCTTCGCCATGATCCACGTCTACATCGTGATCCGTGAGGACATTCTGTCCGACGCCACCATCGTCAGCACCATGATCAATGGCTGGCGTTTGTTCAAGCGATCAAAAGAGCCCGAAGGCGGCGGAGCCTGAGCCCTGCGCGGACGGGTGGCCACACGGCACAAACCGGGACGATCCCGAGGTTGCCGGCCTCGCCGCGGAGCCGACGGCCGC
>JALSSO010000085.1 GCA_026984215.1 Gammaproteobacteria bacterium
CGCGAGGGCGGCTTGAATCCCGTATTCGCCGCATTGGATGCCGCCGGCATCCAGGTGCGCAGCATGCGCACCAAGGCCAACCGGCTCGAAGAGGTGTTCATGTCGCTGGTGGGCCGCGCCCTCGGCCCCGGGGAAGACGGGGAGGCCGAGGCCCCGTGACCGCCCGCGAGCAATGGACCGCCTACTGGACCCTGGTGGTACGCGAGACCCTGCGCTTCGCGCGGATCTGGGTGCAGACCGTGGTCCCGCCCATGGTGACCACGGCGCTTTACTTCATCATCTTCGGCAACTTGATCGGCGAGCGGGTGGGCCCCATGGCCGGGCATCCGTACCGGGAGTTCATCGTCCCCGGCCTGGTCCTCATGTCGGTCATCACCAACAGCTACGCCAACGTGGTCTCGTCGTTCTTCAGCGCCAAGTATCAACGCCACGTGGAGGAGATGCTGGTGGCCCCCGTGCCCCACTACGTGATCCTGGCGGGCTACGTCACCGGCGGCGTGCTGCGCGGCGTGGTGGTGGGCGTGGCGGTGACCGGCGTGGCCGCCCTGTTCGCCACGGTGCGGGTGCACCACGGCGCGGTCCTGGTCGCCGTGGCCCTGCTCACCGCCGTGCTGTTCTCCACCGGGGGATTCATCAACGCCATCTATGCCCGCAATTTCGACGACATCTCCATCGTGCCCACCTTCGTGCTCACGCCGCTGACCTATCTGGGCGGGGTGTTCTACTCGGTTTCGCTGCTCCCGCCCCTGTGGCGCGAGCTCTCGCTCGCCAACCCCATCCTGTACCTGGTGGACGGTTTCCGCTATGCCATGCTCGGTGTGAGCGACGGCCCGCCGTGGGTGGGTTTCATCATCGCGGGGACCGCCTGCGTGGCCCTGTGGGCATTCGCACTGGGGCTGCTGCGCCGCGGCGTGGGGATCCGGAGCTGATCCGCCCGGGACCGGGGCGGTCAGTATTCCCGCCGCGCCTCCAGGGCCTCCTCCAGGGTGGAAGCGTCGGCATACTCCAGCTCGCCCCCGACGGGCACGCCGCGGGCGATGCGGGTGACCCGCAGGCCCCGGGCACGACTCATCTCGGCGATCACGTGGGCGGTCACCTCACCCTCCACGGTGGGATTGGTGGCCAACACGACCTCCTCGAGCCCGGCCTCCTCCAGGCGGCGTTCCAGCACGTCCAGACCGATGTCCTCCGGGCCGATGCCGTCCAGGGGGGAGAGGCGCCCCATGAGCACGAAGAAGTGCCCTCGATAGGCCGTGCCCCCCGCGATGGCGGCCACGTCCGCCGGGCTCTCCACCACGCACAACAGGCGCGCATCGCGCTGCGGATCGGCGCACAGCGCGCACACCTCGCTCTCGGTGAGATTGCGGCAGCGGCGGCAATGCCCCACCCGCTCTGCGGCTTGTGTGAGCGCGCGGGCCAGGCGGCGGGCCCCGTCCCGGTCGCGTTCCAACAGGTGGTAGGTCATGCGCCGGGCGGTCTTGGGCCCCACGCCCGGCAGACATTGGAAGGCCTCGATGAGCGCCTCGACGAGTCCGCCACCGGCCATGGAGTTCAGAAAAGCTTCATGCCGGGAGGCAGGTCGATGCCCGCGGTCAGCCCCGAGAGCTTCTCCTTCATGGTGGCCTCGGCCTTCTGTACCGCATCGTTGAAGGCCGCGGCCACGAGATCCTCCAACATCTCCTTGTCCTCACTCATCAGGCTGTCGTCGATCTCCACACGCCGGACCTCGTGCCGCCCGTTGATGGTGACGCGCACCAGACCGCCGCCGGCCTGACCCTCGATGTCGAGTCGCGCCAGCTCTTCCTGCGCCCTGGCCATCTCCTCCTGCATCTTCTGGGCCTGGCGCATCAGATTTCCCAATGGACCTTTCATGGATTCAACCTCTCCTGTTCGTGCCTCAGCGACCGGCCGCGGCCTGCCACACGTTCAGCTGTCCAACGGATGGACCGACCCCTTGACGATCCGGGCCCCGAGCCGTTCCTTGAGCGCCTGGACCAGGGGATCCTCTTCGATGGCCCGCTCGGCCTCTCGTTGCCGGGCCTCCATGGCCCGGGCCTCGCGCGCGGCCGGGGTCTCCAGGGACCGTTCGGCCCCGACCCGGATCTCCACCCGTACCGGGCGCCCCAGGTGAGCCTCCAGGGCCTCCTCCAGGCGTTGGCGGGCGTTACGGGTGAGCAGTCCTCGGTGTCCTTCGGACAAGGCCAGCACCACCCGATCCGCCGCGCCGTCCACCAAGGCGCAGTTCTCGGCCAAGGCCCGGGCCACCCCCCGCAGGGACAGGGCCCGCACGAGGCCCGCCCAGTCGCCGATCACGCCGCCGTCCCCGGCCTCGTGGCCGGAGTCACCTCCGCCGCGCGCGCCCCTGTTCGGGGCGGCGGCATCCGCGGCCCCGGCCGCGGCGCTACCGTCGGCAGACTGCGCGGCAGCACCCCGCCGGCCGCCCGCCGCCGCGGCGCCGTCGCCGGCGCCCTGCCCAGCCGCTCCGGATACGGGCTCACCCGACGCCGTACCAAAGGGTTGGAAGGCCACCATGCGCAACAAGGCCATTTCCAACCCGATGCGCGGATCCGGCGCCCAGGGCAGATCGCGCCGGCCCTGGAGCCCGATTTGATAGAACACCTGCAGATCCTCGGCCGAGATCGCCTCGGCCAGCCACCGGGCCAAGGCGTCGGTGGGCTCCTCCTCCCGGACCTCGAACGCTGGCAAGGCTTGGATCAGGGCCGCGCGAGCCAGAATCTCCACCAAGTCGCGCAACACGCCCTCCAGATCCAGCCCCTGATCGGCGAGCGCGCCCGCCGCTGCGATCACTTCGGCCGCGTCGCGCCCGGCCAGCGCCCGCACCAGGGCCTCCATGTGCCCGGCCGGGGCCCAGCCGAGCATGTCCGCCACCTCACGGGCACGGACGGCCCCGGCACCGTAGGCGATGGCCTGGTCCAGGAGGCTGAGCGCATCGCGCATGCTGCCATCGGCGGCCCGCGCCAAGGCGCGCAACGCCGCCGGTTCGGCCTCCACGCCTTCCTGCTCGGCCACGTGTGCCAGGTGGCCGGCGATCCGCTCGGGCGTCAGGCGCTTCAGGTTGAATTGCAAGCAGCGCGAGAGCACCGTGACCGGAACCTTCTGGGGATCGGTGGTGGCCAATATGAACTTTACCCGTTCGGGAGGTTCCTCCAGGGTCTTGAGCAGGGCGTTGAAGCTGTGCCCGGAGAGCATATGCACCTCGTCGATGAGATACACCTTGTACCGCCCCCCGGATGGCGCGTACTGGACGTTGTCGAGCAGCTCCCGCGTATCGTCGACCCCGGTGCGCGAGGCCGCGTCCACCTCGATGAGATCCACGAAGCGACCCGCGTCGATGTCCCGGCAGGCCTCGCAGCCCCCGCAGGGCGTGGCGGTCACGCCCGTCTCGCAGTTGAGGCACTTGGCCAGGATGCGCGCCAGCGTGGTCTTGCCCACGCCACGGGTGCCGGTGAGCAGATAGGCGTGATGCAGGCGCCCCTGCTCCAGCGCGTTGGTGAACGCGCGCAGCACGTGCTCCTGCCCCACCATCTCGTCGAAGCTGGTGGGGCGCCACTTGCGCGCCAGTACCTGGTAGGCCATGGAGACAGGCTCAGCAAAAGGCGGCGACCCGCACCAGCCACACCCCGGCGCCCGAATCGGCTGCTACCGTTGCTCCCTTCCGGGCCTGGCGGGGTTCACAACCTATCGTCGCGAGGGGACCGATACGGGTCACCATGGAACGGATGGACTCGCAAGATCCGGGAAACGCGCCTACACCTCCACCATCTCGAAGTCTTCCTTGGTGGCGCCGCAGTCCGGGCAGGTCCAATTGAGCGGGACATCCTCCCAGCGGGTGCCCGGCGGGATCCCTTCATCGGGCGCGCCCTTCTCCTCATCGTAGATCCAGCCGCAGATGACACACATCCAGGTCTTGTACTCGGTGGCCACCGCCTCGCTCATCGCCTCTGTTCCATTCAGTTACCCATTACAATGGGGTCTTGGACATGGCACGAACCAAACCCCATCCGATGCCAGAAAACCCGGCCCCGTCCGAAACGGCCATTCCCGTGGTGCTCGTGTTCGGAGGCGCGGACCCGACCGGGGGCGCCGGCTTGCAGGCCGACATCGAGGCCACCGCGAGCCACGGGTGCCATGCCGCTTCCGTGGTCACGGCCGTGACGGCCCAGGATACTACCAACGTGGTGCACTTTACACCACAACCGCCCGAGAGCGTGTTCCATCAAGCGCGCCTGATCCTGGAGGATCTCGAAGTCCACGCCGTGAAGATCGGTATGCTGGGCACGCCCGAGATCGCCGAAGCCGTCGAAGTGCTGCTGGCCGGCCACTCGCACCTGCCCGTGGTGCTCGACCCGGTGCTGGCCGCCGGCGGCGGAGGGCCACTCGCCGGTGAAGGGCTGGCCGCCGCGCTGCGCCGCCTCTGCGGGCGGGCGACCGTGGTCACCCCGAATGGCCCCGAGGCCCGCACCCTGGCGCGGGGTGCCGACACCCTGCACGCCTGTGCCATGGAGCTCCTGGAGACCGGGGCCCGGCACGTGCTGCTCACCGGAGGCCACGAGCCCGGCGAGGAGGTGGTGAACACGTTGTACGACCCACGGGGACCAGTGCAGCAGTGGCGCTGGCCGCGCTTGCCCGGCGCCTTCCACGGGACCGGCTGCACCCTCGCCGCCACCCTGGCCGCACGGCTGGCCCAGGGCCAGCCGATCCCCGAGGCCGCCCGCATCGCCCAGGAATACACCTGGCGAAGCATCCGCCACGCCTTCCGCGCGGGCCGGGGCCAGTGCCTACCTGACCGGTTCCACTGGTGCCGCGGCCGATGAGGTTGCGCGGTCTGTACGTGATCACCGACACCCGGCTCACGCCGCGTCATCAACTCGGGACGCGGGTGGAGGCGGCGGTGCGCGGCGGCGCGCGCCTGGTCCAGTATCGCAACAAGGACCGGCACGACCCGGGCCGCCCGCAAGACGTGGGACTGCTCCTGGAGGTCTGCCGCCCGTTCGGCGTGCCCGTGATCGTCAACGACGATGTGGCCCTGGCGCGGCGCACCGGAGCCGCGGGGGTCCATCTGGGGCGCGACGATGCCGACCCGGCCGCGGCCCGGGAACGCCTGGGCACCGGAGCCCTGATCGGGGTTTCCTGTTACGACGATCTCGACCGTGCCCGGTCGGCGGCGCGGGCGGGCGCCGATTACGTGGCTTTCGGGAGTTTCTTCGCCTCGCCCACCAAACCCCATGCGGTACGGGCGAATCTGGATCTGTTGCGTCGGGCACGCAGCACGCTCGAATGCCCGATCTGCGCCATTGGCGGCATCGATGCCGCCAATGGCGCGGTGCTGGTCGCGGCAGGCGCCGACCTGCTGGCGGTGATCAGCGCCGTCTGGAGCGCGCGGGACATCGAAGCGGCCGCAAGGGGTCTGACGAATTGCTTCCCGCCGAGAAACGCCCCACCAGAGGCATCCCCACGGCTCACTTCCCCCTTACGCTAGAATGTCTCCCATGGACGCCTCCGTCATCGAACTCTACGAACAACTGGCCAACGCCCCCGATGAACGCACCCGCGCGCGCATCATCGCCGAGGCGCTACAGGCCTTGTCCGAGCGGTTTCCGCATCTCGATCATCTGGCCACCCGCCAGCACCTGTCCGAAACCGAGCTCAGACTGACCAAGGAAATCGAACAGGTCCGATCCGACCTGACCAAGGAAATCGAACAGGTCCGATCCGACCTGACCAAGGAAATCGAACAAGCCCGATCCGAGCTATTGGTACGCATCGAACAGGCCAAGTCCGAGACCGTGCGCTGGGTGGCCGGCTTGTGGCTGGCCCAAACGGCGCTGATCGCCTGGCTGATCTTGCGCGCGGCGGGTTGAGAGCGCCGTCCATCCAGCACACCCGTTTCCCGCCCCAAGCGCAACACCGTTGGCCGGCCGATGACCTGCAACCCCGATTGCCGCGTGGTGCGCCGTTCACTGCGCTAGCCCGATGCGTTGGATGAGGCTTGCTCGCTCCACGGCGTGAGCCTTGCGTGTGAACGGCCCGCGAGGCTTTGCCACGACGTACTGCTAGAATCAGCGCCCGCAACCCGTGCGCGTCAATTTCCGAGGAGAACCGTCATGAGCCGTTCCCACGACCTGTTCGTCCGTGCCCAGCGAAGCATCCCGGGCGGCGTGAACTCACCGGTACGCGCGTTCAAAGGTGTGGGCGGCGAACCAGTGTTCGTGGCCCGGGCCGAGGGCGCGCGCATCTACGACGTGGATGGGCGCGCATACATCGATTATGTGGGCTCCTGGGGGCCCATGATCCTGGGCCATGCCCACCCCGCGGTGGTGGAGGCGGTGCGCGAGGCCGCCGGCCGCGGACTGAGCTTCGGGGCCCCCACGGAGATCGAGATCGAGATGGCCGAGCGCGTGTGCGAGCTGGTGCCCTCGGTGGAGAGGGTGCGCATGGTCAACTCCGGCACCGAAGCCACCATGAGCGCCATCCGGCTGGCGCGCGGTTTCACCGGCCGCGATGCCATCGTCAAGTTCGAGGGCTGCTACCACGGCCATGGTGACTCCCTTCTGGTCAAGGCCGGCTCCGGCGCCCTGACACTGGGGGTGCCGAGCTCGCCGGGGGTGCCGGCCGACCTGGCCCGCCACACCCTCACCCTGCCGTACAACGACCTGGAAGCGGTGCGCACCACCTTCGCCGAGGCGGGCGACCGGATCGCATGCATCATCGTAGAGCCGGTGGCCGGCAACATGAATTGCATCCCGCCGGTGCCGGGCTTCCTGGAAGGCCTGCGCGAGGTCTGCGACGCCACCGGCGCCTTGCTGATCTTCGACGAGGTGATGACCGGCTTCCGGGTGGCGCTGGGCGGAGCCCAAGCCCGCTACGGGGTGATGCCGGACCTCACCACCTTGGGCAAGGTGATCGGCGGCGGCATGCCGGTGGGCGCCTTCGGCGGTCGCAGGGAGGTGATGGAGATGCTGGCGCCCGTTGGGCCGGTGTATCAGGCCGGGACCCTATCGGGGAACCCGCTGGCCATGGCCGCCGGCCTCAAGACCCTGGAACTGATCTCCACGCCGGGTTTCTTCGAGGCGCTGGAAAGACGCACCGCGCAGCTGGTCGATGGGGTACTCGAAGCCGCCCATGAGGCCGGCGTGCCGATGACCGCCAACCGCGTGGGAGCGATGTTCGGTCTGTTTTTCACCGAGGCCGCGGCGGTGACCAACTTCGAGGAGGCCACCGCCTGCGATCTCGACGCCTTTCGACGTTTCTTCCACGGCATGCTGGAGCAGGGAGTCTACCTGGCGCCCTCGGCCTACGAGGCGGGATTCGTCTCGGCCGCCCACGGCGCGGAGGAGATCGCCGCCACGGTCGAGGCCGCGCGCCGGGTGCTGGCCATGATTTGAACGCTCGCCGTGGCGTTCAGCGGTCCACTTGACCTTTCTTCACGATCGGGTTGCGCACCCGGTAACCCTTCTCGTGGGCGATATATCCTCCCGCCGCGGCGGCACCGGCGATCACGGCCGTGGTACAGCCCGACAGACCTGCGGTGGCCGAAAGCACGGCCAGGACAAGTACGGCATCACGACACCAGTTCATACCGATCTCCTCCTTCGACCCATCCGGCGGCACGCCGACGGCCGGTACTGGGCCTGCCTTGTAAGATCGTACCCCACGAGCGGGTGGGCGGCGAGCCACGGCGGCCCGCCTCGATGCTCCGGCTCGCCGGCCCGGGCCGCTCGTGGCGTGCATGTTGTACAGTAGGTGGACCAGGCTTGGTCCCATCGAAGAAACGCTGAGCAGGGGAAGACCCATGGACGTGGAAATCGTTGCCACCCGGGGCTGCCGTCACCGACCCAATCTCGAGCGGGAACTGCAGGATCTCGGCGTCCCGTATCGGGTCCTCTACGTGGAGGACCACCCGGAGCTGGTGGAGAAATATCACATCCGCCATTCGCCCAATCTGATCGTCGACGGCCGGGTGGTCGCGCGCGGCCAACCCTGCGAGGCGACGCTGCGCAAACTGTTGGGACTGCCACCCGCCCCTTGAATCCGCCCCGCCTGCCGGCGACGCCGCCCTTTCACCCGGATTTCGTGGCACCTCGTCCCGTGCGCGCTACGCCACGGCCGTTTCCTTGTGGCACTCTGGCGATGGTGCCGGCCCAACGCCGTCCGGTGTCCATCCAAAGATTTCTCGCGGGTCTCCAGCGGGTTATGATGATGGAACGGCATGGGGCTTGGGCGATGAGGACCGAAGGGGAGGTGCGAGACGCCGATGGCGACGACCGCTGAAGCGATGCGCCTGGGAGGACTGGCTCAGCGGCTGGTCCGTGAGGGCGTGCTGTCCGAAGAGGAGGCTGCCGCGGCACAGGCCGAGGCCCAGCAGAAGAAAATCCCCCTCGTCACGCATCTGGTCGCCTCCGGAAAGGCCTCGCCGCTGGAGGTCGCCCGTGCGGGCTCCCTGGAGTTCGGCATCCCTTATTTCGATCTCGATGCGCTGCTTCCGGAGATGCTGCCGCGCGAGGCGTTCAAGGAAAAGATCCTGCGCAAGCACCAGGTGTTGCCCATATTCCGGCGCGGCAACCGGTTGTATGTGGCGCTGGTCGATCCGTTGAACCTCGCCGGCCTCGATGAGCTGAAATTCGCCACCGGCATGTTCACCGAACCGGTGCTGGTCGAGGAGGACAAGCTCACCCGCCTGCTCGACGCCGCGCTGGAGGAAGAAGACCCCACCTCGGAGTTGGGCGACCTCTCGGACGAGGACCTCGAAAACCTCGAGGTGGGTGAGGAGGAACCGCAGGCCGGCAACGAGGTCGCGGCCCCGGACGTGGACGACACGCCCATCGTGCGGTTCGTCAACAAGATCCTGCTGGACGCGGTCAAGAAAAAGGCCTCGGACATCCACTTCGAGCCCTACGAGAAGAAATACCGGGTCCGGCTGCGCATCGACGGCGTGCTGCAGGAGGTCGCCTCGCCGCCGGTGACCATCGCGCACCGCATCGCCGCGCGCCTCAAGGTCATGTCGCGACTGGACATCGCTGAACGGCGGGTTCCACAGGACGGCCGCATCAAGCTGCAGCTGTCCAAGAATCGGGCGGTGGACCTGCGCGTCAATACGCTGCCGACCCTGTTCGGCGAGAAGATCGTGCTGCGCATCCTGGATTCCTCTGCCCAGCTCCTCAGCATCGACGCCCTGGGCTACGAGGACGATCAGAAGCGGCTCTATCTGGAGGCGCTCGCCAAGCCCTACGGCATGATCCTGGTCACCGGCCCCACCGGCAGTGGTAAGACCGTCTCTCTGTACACCGGTCTCAGTATCCTGAACACCACCGACCGAAACATCTCCACCGCCGAGGATCCCGCCGAGATCAACCTGCCCGGCATCAACCAAGTCAATGTGAACCCCAAGGTGGGGCTCACCTTCGCCGAGGCGCTGCGCGCCTTCCTGCGCCAAGACCCCGACGTGATCATGGTGGGCGAGATCCGAGACCTGGAAACCGCCGAGATCGCCATCAAGGCGGCTCAAACCGGCCACCTGGTGCTCTCCACCCTGCACACCAACGACGCCCCGCAGACCCTCACGCGCTTGGTGAACATGGGCGTGCCCACTTACAACATCGCCTCCTCGGTGAGCCTGATCATCGCCCAGCGCCTGGCCCGGCGGCTCTGCCCCAACTGCAAGGCCCCGGCCGACATCCCCGAGCAGGCCCTGTTCGAGGAGGGTTTCACCGAACAGATGCTGGAAGACGCCACGATCTACAAAGCCGTCGGATGTGACCAGTGTACGAACGGCTACAAGGGTCGTACCGGCATCTACCAGGTCATGCCCGTATCCGAGGAAATGGGTCGTATCATCATGTCCGGTGGCAACGCCATCCAGCTGGCCGACCAGGCGCGCAAGGAAGGTGTCGCCGATCTGCGCACCTCGGGCCTCAAGAAAGTGGCCGCCGGCATCACGAGCATCGAAGAAGTCAACCGCGTAACCACCGACTGATCCGCCATGGCCACCGCAACCACCGCAGACACCTACGTATGGGAAGGCATCGACCGGCGCGGCAACCGCGTCCGGGGCGAGTCGGCCGCGCAGAGTGACATCCTTCTCAAGGCCGAACTGCGCCGCCAGGGCATCAATCCCACCAAGGTGCGCAAAAAACCCAAGCCCCTGTTCTCGCGTCGCAAAAAGATCACGGGCAAGGATCTGGCCTACTTTTCGCGTCAACTGGCCACCATGATGCAGGCGGGTGTGCCGCTGGTCCAGGCGTTGGACATCATCGGCCGAGGGCACGAGAACCCCGCCATGCAGGACATGGTCCTCTCCCTCAAGGCGGACGTGGAGAGCGGGACCAGCTTGTCCGATGCGTTGTCCAAGTACCCGCAGCACTTCGACGAGCTGTTCCGCAATCTGGTCCACGCCGGCGAACAGTCCGGGGCACTCGACCAGCTGCTCGACAAACTCGCCACCTACCGTGAAAAGACCGAGGCCCTCAAGGGCAAGATCAAGAAGGCCCTGTTCTATCCCGCGGCCGTGGTGGTGGTGGCGTTTGTCGTCAGCGCCATCCTGCTCATCTTCGTGGTGCCCCAGTTCCAGGAGCTGTTCCGCGGTTTCGGCGCGGATCTGCCGGCGTTCACGCTCTTCGTGATCAAGCTTTCGGAGATCTTCCAGCAGTGGTGGTGGGCCATCTTCGGGGGCATCATTCTGGTCATCGCGGGGATCATCGACGCCAACAAGCGTTCCCCCACCTTCCACCGCTTGGTGGACCGGATCGCCCTGCGGATTCCAGTCATCGGGGAAATCCTGCGCAAGTCCGCGATCGCGCGTTTCGCACGCACCCTGTCCACCATGTTCGCGGCTGGTGTGCCGCTGGTGGAGGCCATGGAATCGGTGGCCGGGGCGACGGGCAACGAACTCTACAAGGAGGCCACCCTGAAGATGCGCGACGACGTGGCCACTGGAACGCAGCTGCAGCTGTCCATGCGGCAGACCGGTCTGTTCCCGCATGTGGTGGTGCAGATGGTGGCGATCGGCGAGGAGTCCGGCTCCCTCGACGAGATGCTTGGCAAGGTGGCCGATTTCTACGAGGAGGAAGTCGACAACATGGTCGATGCGCTGAGCAGTCTCCTGGAGCCCCTCATCATGGCCATTCTCGGCGTGGTCGTGGGCAGCCTCGTCATCGCCATGTATCTGCCCATCTTCAAGCTGGGTTCGGTCGTTTGAGCG
>JALSSO010000086.1 GCA_026984215.1 Gammaproteobacteria bacterium
ATCTGCGCGGTGGTCTGATCGGGTGGGCCGGGGCGGGTTACCCCTTGACGCTGCCGGGCGCCCCGGCCACCTCGGCCGCCTGATCCGATCCTCCTTCATTGTCCGGTTCTCGTTCCCGATCCGGCGAGCCCCGTCCGATGGGGTGGCTTGACTTCCGGTCCTGGAGCGCCTAAGCAATAGCGGACCGGCGCGTCTCGCGGCGTCGGTGGAATGTTCCAGCGGACGCGGCGCCGGCCGCGTCCCGTTCCCGAGCGGAGACAGAGCAGCGATGTTGCCGGAAGGACGCACCCTGCGCGCCACGCGCGAGGACGCCTTCCGCCGCAAGGCGGAGCGCCTGCTGGCGCGTGCGGGCGTGGCGATCGACGGACCCAACGACTGGGACTTTCAGGTGCGGGACCCGCGCGTATTCCAGCGGGTGTTCGCGCAGGGCAGCCTCGGGCTCGGCGAGGCGTACATGGACGGCTGGTGGGACGCCCGGCGCCTGGATCAGTTTTTCCACAGGGTCATCGCGGCCCGGCTGGACCGCGACATCCGGCCGCTGAGCGTGCTCAGCACGTACCTGAAGGCGCGGTTGCTCAATCTCCAGACCCAGGCGCGCGCCTGGCAGGTGGGGCGTGCCCATTACGATCTGGGCAACGATCTCTACCGGGCCATGCTGGACCGGCGCATGGTCTACAGTTGCGGGTACTGGTCCGAGGGCGCCCGCACCCTGGACGAGGCGCAGGAGGCCAAGCTCGACCTGGTCTGCCGGAAGCTCGCCTTGCAACCGGGCCAGCGGGTACTGGACATCGGCTGCGGATGGGGCGGTTTCGCCCGGTTCGCGGCCGAGCGCTACGGCGTACGGGTGGTGGGTGTCACCATCTCCGAACGCCAACTCGAGATGGCCCGCGAACGGTGCGCGGGGCTGCCCGTGGAGCTGCATCTGCGGGACTACCGGGATCTGGACGGGGAATTCGACCGGATCGTCTCCATCGGCATGTTCGAGCACGTCGGGCACAAGAACCACCGCGCGTATTTCGAGGTGGCCCGCCGGGTGCTGAGGCCGGACGGGCTGTTCCTGCTGCACACCATCGGCGACGAGATCTCCAACGCGGGCACGGACCCGTGGATCGAGCGTTACATCTTCCCCAACGGGGACATCCCCTCGCTCGCCCAGATCGCCGGCGCGGTGGAGGACCTGTTCGTGATCGAAGACGTGCACAACTTCGGCGCCGATTACGACCGTACCCTGATGGCTTGGCTGGAGAACTTCGAGCGGGCCTGGAACGGGCTGCGTGCCCGCTACGACGAGCGGTTCCGACGCATGTGGCGTTTCTATCTCTGTTCTTGCGCCGGTGCCTTCCGCGCCCGCCAGCTTCAGGTCTATCAACTGGTGCTGTCGCCGGGGGGCGTGCCCTGCGGCTACCGGCGTACCGGTACCTGACGCTGCGCTCCCACGTCGCCCACCGGCGCGGCGAAGGCGTCCAGCACCAGGGTCTCTACATTGGCCCCGGTAAGGGACTCGAGAAAGGCCACCAGTGCCCGTTTCTCGCCCTCGGTCAGTCCGAGCGGCCGGATGCGCGGATCCAGGCCCTCGTTGGGTATGCCGCCGCGGTCGTAATAGTCGATCACCGCCTCCAGCGTGGCGAGGGAGCCGTCGTGCATGTAGGGGGCGGTCAGGGCCACATTGCGCAGGCTGGGCGTCTTGTACTTCCAGCGATCCGCCGGATCCAGGGTGATCTCATACAGGCCGATGTCGTTGGGCGGTGGTTCGGAGACGGCTTCGAGCACCTCTGGATCCACGGTGAGCTTCACCCCCGGGGCGATGAGCACCTCGCGCGGGGCGAGCGGGATGTCCATGCTGGCGGCATAGCCGATGCCGGTGTTGTGCAGCTGCTGGTCGGTGAACAGCGCCCACCGCTCGCCGATGGTGTGGCACCCCGCGCAGCCGGCCTTGCCCACGAACAGGGTATAGCCGGCCTGCGCCTCGGCGGACAGGGCGTGTTCGTCGCCGCCGTAGCGCCAGCGGTCGAAGGGCGAGTCGGCGGCGTTGAGGGTGCGCTCGTAGCTGGCGATGGCTTGTCCGATGGTGAGCATGTCGGGTCCCCGCCCTCCAAAGGCCGCCTCGAACAGCCCCTCGTAGTCGGGCAGACCACGGATCTTCTCGATGACGTAGCCCACCGACGGATTGCCCATCTCGTTGCGGGCCAGCAGCGGGCCCCAGATCTGTTGTTCGAGGCGGTACTCGCGCCCGTCGTGGAACAGGCGTTCGAGATAGGCGGTGTTCAGCACGGTGGGCGCGTTGCGGCGCACGGTACGCCCTTCGATGCCCACCGCCGTGGCGAGCTCGTTGTTGGTGAAACCCTGCTCGGGAATGTGGCACATGGCGCAAGAGAAGGTGTCGTTGAGCGACAGGCGCCGGTCGAAGAACAACTTGCGACCCAGGGCGACTTTCTCCGGGGTCACGGGGTTGTCGGCGGGCACCGGAACGGGAGGCAGCCCCAGGGGCGGTTCGCGTACGTAGGCCAGCAGATCCGCGGGGCGTCCCCGGCGCGCGGCGAGGGCCGTGGATCGGGTGGTGTAGTCGGGCCGCTCGTAGCCGGCCTTGACGTCCCCGGGACCCAGCACCATCGATCCGGGGTGCCAGGCCGGCGCCGCGCCGCCCTCGGCCGGGCCGTCCAACACGGTGAGCAGGTCGTTGATCAGCAGATCGGGATGGAGGAAGGCCACACTGTAGATGTTACGGATCCGCCGTTGGGGATCGATCAGATAGACCCGCAGCAGATGGGCGATACCGCCGGTTTCGGCACCGGTCTCGTCCACTTCCGGCTCGATGCGTTGACCGTAGGCGTCCAGGATGGGGCGCAGGGCGTCCGGCGAGGGTGTGGTGAGAAAGGCCCAGTCGATACCCGGGACCTGATAGGCGAGCCCGTAGGTGGCCATCACCTCCGGGGTGTCGTGCTCGGGGTCGAAGCTGAGGCTCACGAATCGTACCCGCCTGCCCAGACCGGGTTCGTCGGCGATGCGCCGGGCCAGCCGGTGGAGCACGAAGGTGGCCAGCGGACAACCGGCGGCGTCCGAGCAGGTGGTGTAGATGAAACTGAGCACGGTGGCGCGGCCGCCGCCCAGAAACTCGTGCAGCCGTCGCACCGTGCCCGTGGAGTCGAGCACGGTGCCGTCGGCGGCGGCCCCCAGCGAGGGCAGGGTGTAGGTGCCGGGGGGCGGAGGCGCGAACTCCAGCGAACCGTAACCCGGCGGGGGTGGTTGCGCCTGGGCGAAGCACCCCAGCCAGGCGGCCAATAGTGCGATCCACCGCTTTCGCATGGCCGGGGCGGGCGCCGGGATCCAGGGATCCCGACGCCTTCCGCCTCACCGCCCGTCCGTGAGCGCGACGCGCACCGGATCCGCCGACGGCCCGCTCTGGTTCGCGTAAAGGGCGTATGCGCCGAAGCGCATCTGGTGCGGGCGGCCCAGCTTGGCCTCGATGAAGTCGATGGCGAACCGGGGCTCCAGCTCCTTGCCGTTCCACACGAAGGCCTTGAAGTATTGCTCGTTGTCTTCGCCCTTCTTGTCCCAGCGAGAGAGCAACGACGAGGTGTAGTACACGCGCTTGCCGTCCCAGCTCTCGGAGGCCATGTTGATCTGACGGCCGATCTTGCGTTCGTAGACCTGCTTGGGATGGAAGGGATCGGAGATGTCGAACAGGCGCGTCTTGCCGTCCATGAAGGTATCCACCCACAGATACCGGTCGTCGGCGGCGATGGAGATGTCCACCGGCAGCGGCACCTTGGCGGGGTCGCCGATGTCGGCCACCGCCTTGGCCTGCCATTCGCCCTGGTCATCCTCGTAGATGAGCCAGATCTTGGAGGTCAGCGCCGTGGTGGTGAAGCAGTAGTTGTGATGCGGACCCCAGGCGCACCGGATCTCCAGCGGTGCGCCCGGCACGTCGAGCACCTTCTTCGGCTGGCGCGTGTGCAGGTTCCAGACCACCACCGTGTTGCCGAAACGCTTCATGGCCTCCGGATCCTTCAGCATCTTGCCGAAGTCCATCATGTAATTGGACCAGCCGGTGAACGAAGAGGTGATCAGGACGTTGCGGCGGGGCAGGGCGCGTACGTCGTAGCCGTAGCCGTCGGCATATTTGCCGGTCTTCTCGGCCCCTTGCAAGTTGTCGTCGGTCGGCATCCAGTGCGTGGCGACGTACTCGCCTTCGTTGGTGTATTCCACCAGCGCGGTGCGTCCGCCGTGGTCCTTGTTGTTGGACAGCCCGGTGATCATCATGCGCCCCGGCAGGGCGTACATGGTGTGGGGACCGACCACGCCGCCCGAACGGGCCACGAAGTCGTCGATCACCTTGTGCAGGCGCGGCTTGCCGGGATCGGTGTGGACATCGAAGATGAAGATCTTGCTGTTGTCGAGGCCGCCCGCCCAGAGGTATTTACGGTCGTCGGTGAAGCCCGAATGGTGGGCTTCGTTGCGTCCGCCCACCGACAGGGTATGCACCACCTTGCCGTAGTCGGGCGACTTTGGATTCACCGCGATGGTCACCAGTTTGTCCTGCTCGTCGCCCACGCCTTCCATGCCCAGGGTCCAGACGTAGACGAAGTCCTCCTGGCCGGTGATCTTGGCCATGTAGGGCGACATACAGGTCTCGTCGGCGAGCGCGCCCGCGCTGAAGGCCGCCCCCGTGAGGGCCGCGGCGGCCAGGGTGGCGTGGAAGAAACGGCGGATCGAGTGTCTCGTACTCATGGCAAAGTCCTCTCCCCTCTGGCTCACGAATGGTCGGTGGCACGGTAATGATTGGCGTTGGGTGGCCGTGCCTTCCAAACCGGATCGCTCCGGTTTCATAGGGGAATGTAGACCCGGGATGCGGTTTGTCAAACCGGGGCGGGAACTGCGTCGTCGTGCCGGTCCCACGCGGGCATCGGGCGGATGAGCGAAGGGAAGCGTCGATGGATCGTGGCAGGCGTCGCGTATAATCCGGTGCTCGTCGCGCCGGCTGCCGCCGGCCCCGTCCACCCGAACCAGACCAGGACCCCCGATGCCCCGAAAACCCAGGCGTGACCCGTATCGCGCGCGCGAGGCCAAGCGCTACGACCATCCCATTCCCAGCCGCGAGTGGATCCTCGAGGTGCTGGCCGCCCGCGGTAAGCCGCTGCGCTTCGAGGAACTGGCGGCCGAACTGGGGGTGGCCTCGGACCACGAGCTGGAGGCGTTGTCGCGCCGGCTTCGGGCCATGGAGCGCGACGGTCAGCTGCTGCGTAACCGCAAGGGGGCGTATCTACCGGTCTCCGGGGGCGAGCTGGTCACGGGGCAGGTCATCGCCCACCCGGATGGGTTCGGCTTCCTGCAGCCGGACGAGGGCGGCGAGGACGTCTTCCTCAACCCCCGGGAAATGCGCACGGTGATGCACGGCGATCGCGTGGTGGCGCGCGTGGTGGGCGTGGACCGGCGAGGCCGCAAGGAGGGGTCGGTGGTGGAAGTGCTGGAGCGTCGCAACCACGAGGTGGTGGGCCGCTTCCATATGGAAGGGGGCATCGGTTTCGTGGTGCCCGACAACAAGCGCCTCACCCAGGACGTGCTGATCCCGCCGGAACACCGCGACGGCGCCGAGCCGGGACAGATCGTGGTGGCCGGCATCCTGGCGCACCCCACGCCGCGCACGCCGCCCATCGGCAAGATCGTCGAGGTGCTGGGTGAGCACATGGAGCCGGGCATGGAGATCGACGTGGCCATCCGGTCCCATGGGCTGCCCCACCAGTGGCCCGAGGCGGTGCGCGAGGCGGCGGCCCGCATCCCGGAGGAGGTGCCCGAAAGGGACAAACAGGGCCGGGTGGACCTGCGCAGGCTACCCCTGGTGACCATCGACGGGGCGGATGCGCGGGACTTCGACGACGCCGTCTATGCCGAGCCCCTCGGCGACGGCGAGGGGTGGAAGCTCATCGTCGCCATCGCGGACGTTTCAGCCTACGTGGAGATCGGTTCCGCGCTGGACCAGGAGGCGCGCAATCGCGGTACCTCGGTGTACTTCCCCGAGCGGGTCGTCCCCATGCTGCCCGAGGTGTTGTCCAACGGATTGTGTTCCTTGAATCCGCAGGTGGACCGGCTGTGCATGGTCTGCGAGATGCGGGTGGCACCCAAGGGGCGGGTCGAGGCGTACCGGTTCTACGAGGGGGTGATGCGCTCGGCCGCCCGGCTCACCTACGATGAAGTGGCCGCCATGGTGGTGGATCGGGACCCGGCCGTGCGCAGGCGCCACCGCAAGCTGGTCCCCCATCTGGAGCATCTCTATGCGCTCTACCAGGCCCTGCGACGCCGGCGCGAGCGGCGCGGGGCCATCGACTTCGAGACCGTGGAGACCCGCATCGAGTTCGGCCCCGAACGCAAGATCGAGCGCATCGTGCCGGTCGAGCGCAACGACGCGCACAAGCTCATCGAGGAGTGCATGATCGCGGCCAACGTGTGCGCGGCCCGTTTCCTACGCGCCAATCGCATGCCCACCCTGTACCGCATCCATGATCGTCCCGATGCCGAGCGCATCGAGGATCTGCGCACCTTTCTGGCCGAATTCGGCCTCAAGCTCGAGGGGGGCGAGGCGCCCAAGCCCCGGCACTTCGCCAAGCTGCTCAAGAAGATCGAGGGCCGCCCCGAGGCGCATCTGATCCAGACCGTGATGTTGCGCACGCTGCCGCAGGCGGTCTATTCGCCCGAGCGCCGGCCACACTTCGGCCTGGCGCTGGAGATCTACACGCATTTCACCTCGCCCATCCGCCGTTATCCGGACCTGTTGGTCCATCGGGGCATCCGCCACCGCCTGCGTGGCGGCAAGCCCAAGACCTTCCATTACACCCCCAGCGAGATGCAGGTCCTGGGCGAGCACTGTTCCATGACCGAGCGCCGCGCCGACGAGGCCACCCGCGACGCCGTCCTCTGGCTCAAGTGCGAGTACATGATGGACAAGGTGGGGGAGGTGTTCGACGGCATCATCAGCGGTGTGACCTCCTTCGGCCTGTTCGTGGAGCTCACCCAGGTCTACGTGGATGGACTGGTGCACGTGACGGCCCTGCCGGAGGACTACTATCACTTCGACGCCATCGGCCACCGCCTGCAAGGCGAACGCTCGGGGCGGGTGTTCCGCCTCGGCGACCGGGTGCGTGTGCAGGTGGCCCGCGTGGATCTGGACGAGCGCAAGATCGATCTGGTGCTGGCCGAGCCGGCCGCCGCCGGTGAACCCGAACGGTCCGCCGGCAAGCAGCGCAAGTCCCGGCGCCGCCGCGCGCGGCGCAAGCAGGCGGCCTGATCCCCCGCATCGCTTCAGCCACCGGGTCTGGGGCGTGAAGACGCAGTTCCTGTACGGATTCCACCCGGTGCGGGCGGCGTTGGATGCGCATCCCGAGCGCATCCTGGAGGCCTGGGTGGATCCCACCCGCACCGATTCCCGGATGGCGGAACTGGGCAGGCGCCTGCAGGAGGCGGGCATCCCCGTGCATCCGGCCTCGGCGCGCGCGCTGGAGCGCAAGGCCGGCACGCCGCAGCACCAGGGCGTGGTGGTCCGTTACCGCCCGCCGCCGCCGGCCGGACTGAACGATCTGGACGGGCTCGCCGGCGAGTCGGACGGCGCCCCGGCGCTGTTCCTGGCCCTGGACGGGGTCACCGACCCGCACAACCTGGGCGCTTGCATGCGCTCGGCCCATGCCGCGGGCGCGCGCGCCGTGATCGTGCCGCGCCCGCGCAGCGCCCCCCTCACGCCCGCCGCCCGCAAGGTCGCCAGCGGCGCGGCCGAGCGCCTGCCCCTGGTGGTGGTGCCCAACCTGACCCAGGCGCTGGAAAGGCTCAAGGGAGGCGGCCTGTGGGTGTGGGGTCTGGCCGCAGAGGGGGCAATGCGGCTCTACGAGGCGCCGCTCACGCGCCCCTGCGTCCTGGTCCTGGGCGCCGAGGGGCGTGGCCTGCGGTCCGGGGTCCGCAAGCGGTGCGACGGGTTGTTGCGCATCCCCATGGCCGCCGGCGCCGAGAGCCTCAACGTCTCCGTGGCCGCGGGCGTGGCCCTGTTCGAGGCGGTGCGGCAACGTAGCATGGTGGCGGCGCGGCCCGGGTAGAAATCAAAAAGGCCCGGAGCGGCGGTGCCGCCCCGGGAGTTACTGCACCCACGCGTCGAATCAGTACCAGACCCGCAACCCTGCGACGAACTGGAAGCCGTCGGTCTCGCCGCCCTCGGCTTCGGCGAAATCGGCGGTGCCGCCGAACAGCTTGTACCAGTTGACGCCGAGGTAGGGGGCAAACTCGCGCCGGATCTCGTAGCGTAGCCGCAGGCCGAGCTCCAGATCCGACAGCCCCGAGCCGCGCCCCATGGGCTCGTCGGTCAGGGTGTAGGCGGCCAGCTCGATGTTGGGCGAGAGGATGAGCTTCTGGGTGAACAGGATCTCGTACTCGGCCTCGAAGTCGAAGCCGATGTTGCCCCGGTCCCCCACGAACAGCCCGGTGTCCACCTCGAAGAAATACGGCGCCAGTCCCTGCAGGCGCACGGTGAACCAATCGCGGTCCTCTTCCGTGCCGAAGTCGTGCCGCCAGCCCGCCTGGGCGTCCCAATAGGGCGCGATGGCGCGGCTGTAGAGGGCCTGGACATCGGCGTCCTCCACCGTGCCCTCGTTGACCTCGCCCGCGGTCTTCAACCACAGCTTGTTGAGGTCCTTGCCGATCCACAGGTCCGTGTCCCACACGAACGGGGATTCGTTTCCGGCCCGGTATTCCAGTTTGTCCACGAACAGCTTCATCAGGAGGGGGTCGTCCTCCATGGCTGCGTGGGCGGTGGTGAACCCGGCCAGCGCCAGTGCCGCGGCCGCGCCGGTCCATACGATCGATCGTTTCATGACGTCCCCCTCCTTCAGCGCACGACGACTTTGCGGAACATGCCGGGCATGTGATAGAGCAGATGGCAGTGGTAGGCCCAGCCGCCCATGGCGTCGGCCGTGACCAGGTAGCTGATCTTGGCCCCGGGCTGGACGATCACCGTGTGCTTGCGCGGAATGTGATCGGGATCGCCCGTCTCCAGGTCACTCCACATGCCGTGCAGGTGGATGGGGTGATTCATCATGGTGTCGTTGACCAGCACCACGCGCAGCCGCTCGCCGTAGTGAAACGGCAGATCCTCGGCGTCGTTGAACTTGATGCCGTTCATGGACCACATGTAGCGGCTCATGTTGCCGGTCAGATGGAGCTGGATTTCGCGGGCCGGCTCGCGTGGATCGGGGGTGCGGTAGCGGTTCTTGAGGTCGGCGTAGGTGAGCACGCGTCGGCCGTTGTCGCGCAGACCCACGCCCGGGTCGTCGAGACGCACCATGGGCGCGTCGGCGCGCATGTCCACCTGGGGGCCGAACTCGGTGGGATGGTGGATCACCTCGTTGGCGCTGCCGTAGCCGGCCCGGCCCGGTCCTCCGGCGGGCTTGCCGTGACCCATGGCGCCGTGATCCATCTTGGCGTGGTCCATACCGCCGCCATGCCCCATGGACGCATGGTCCATCTTGGAATGGTCCATGCCACCGCCGCCGTGGCCCATGGCGCCATGATCCATGCCGCCCGGGCCGTGCTTCATCCCGGAATGGTCCATGCCGCCCCCGTAGCCGCCACCACCATGGCCCATGGCCCCGTGGTCCATGCCTGGCATGTGGTGGGCCATGCCCATGTCCATATGGGTGAGGATGGGCAGCGGATCCATCTCCGGGATCTCGCCGAGCATGGCGGGATCCGGCGTGAGGGTGCCCCGCGCATAGCCGGTGCGATCGATGGCCTGGGCAAACAGGGTGTAGGCGCGGTCATCCTTGGGTTCGACGATGACGTCGTAGGTCTCGGCCACGCCGATGCGGAACTCGTCCACCGTGAACGGTTCCACGTCTTGGCCGTCGGCGGCCACCACGGTCATCTTCAGGCCGGGGATGCGAAAGTCGAAAAAGGTCATGGCCGCGCCGTTGATGATCCGCAGGCGAACCTTCTCGCCGCGCTTGAACAGCCCCACCCAGCCGGTGGCCGGCGGGATGCCGTTCATGAGGAAGGTGTAGGTATAGCCCGTGACGTCCGAGAGGTCTCGGTCGCTCATCCGCATCATGTTCCACATGTGGCGGTCCTGGAGGGTGCGGGCCACGCCTTTGTCGCGGATCTCGCGCCACAGGTCGCCGATGGTGCGCTCGTTGAAGTTGTAGTAGTGGCTCAGCTTCTTGAGCTTGGCGTAGATGCGGTTGGGGTTCTCGTCGGTCCAGTCCGAGAGCATCACCACATAGTCCCGGTCCACGCGCTCCCGGGCACCGTGGCGGCCCTCGATGATGATGGGACCGTACATGCCGGTCTGTTCCTGCCAGCCGGAATGGCTGTGGTACCAGTACGTGCCGGTCTGCTTGACGTCGAAGGAATAGACGAAGGTCTCGCCGGGGGCGATGCCGGGGAAGTCGTCGGAGACATGGGGCACGCCGTCCATGGCGCTCGGCAGGATGATGCCGTGCCAATGGATGGACGTGTCCTCGGCGAGCTTGTTGGTGACGCGCAGGGTCACCCGGTCGCCCTCGCGCCACCGCAACACCGGCGCGGGGATGGAGCCGTTGATGGTGGTGGCGGTGCGCGACTTGCCGGTGATGTTGACCCCGGTGGGGGCGATCACCAGATCGAACTCGGTGCCCCGCAGCTCGGGCAGGGCGCCCACCTGGCCGCTGCCGGCGATGAGCCGCGAGACGGGCAGGCCCAGGCCGGCGGCCAGGGCACCCAGGGACAAACCCTGGACGAAGCGCCGCCGGGACAGGTCCGGCTGGAGCTCCAGTCGGGTGGGAAACGATGGATATTGCTTGCGCATGACACTCCTCTCTGAATGCCTCGCCACCCGCCCGCGACGCGCAGGCGCACGCCCGGACGGGGCGATGAATGAACGGGAGACTTGCTCGGAAACCGCGCCTGGTGGCGCGTCGGAGGGTGTCGTTCAGGCGCGCGGCGGGCGTTCCGGCGGGGGGGCGACCCATGAGGGGCCGAGCAGGACGGAGGCGGGATGCAGGCGCCGCGCGGGCGCGTGCTCCAGCGTCCAACCGACGGGCAGGGGGGCGGCTCCCACCGCCGCGTTGCAGCCCATGACGCACCACGACACGCACCCGTCCTGATCGCCGCAGGGATGACCCGCCGGACAGCAGGGGTGGGCGGGGGATGCGCCGTCGGTCCCGCAATGCGCCCCGGGCTCGGGCGTGGGCGAGGCATGAATCGACAGCATCGGCTGGCCGAGGAGGGTGAGCCCCAAGAGCAAGGCCAGCCAGAGCTGCACGCGTTGTCCGTGGCGTGGACGCATGAAGGGCAGGCTACGGCATCCCGCACGCCGGTTCAACCGCGCGTCTGCCACGCGCGGAATCTCGTTGCACGGCGAACGCCTCGGCACCAGTTCGCCTCCCCATCGATCGGCTGTGCTCGGGTCATTTTCCTCTTACGTTGGGGTCCGTGGGATCCCGTCCGTCGTGAGACCACGGGACTGTACCGTGCGGGGGCACGGAAACCCGATGAAACGATGCTCAGTAGACCTGATCCGTGTTGCGGGGGAATTTCCAACCGCACTTTCATGGTAACGAAATGTAACGGTCGACCATCCGACGCCTCGCGCCATGACCTCGATGGGCCGCCGGAGGCGGCCGTGACTTTGGGGTTCGTCGTCAGGGCGCGCGTGCCCCGTCCGGGGGCTCCGCGGCCCCGTGCGGCGCGGGGCGTTGCTCGCGGGCCCCGGTGTGTAGGCGACCGCTTCACAGCTTCACCGTGCGCAGCCGCAGGGCGTTGGCGATGACCGAAACGGAGCTGAAGCTCATGGCCGCCGCGGCGATGATGGGCGAGAGCAGCAGCCCGAAGAACGGGTAGAGCACGCCCGCGGCCACGGGCACTCCCAGCGAGTTGTAGACGAAGGCGAAGAACAGGTTCTGGCGGATGTTGCGCATGGTGGCGCGCGACAGGCGCCGGGCGCGGACGATGCCCCGCAGATCTCCTTTCACCAGGGTCACCCCCGCGCTTTCCATGGCCACGTCGGCGCCCGTGCCCATGGCGATGCCCACGTCGGCCGCCGCCAGGGCGGGGGCGTCGTTGATGCCGTCGCCGGCCATGGCGACCTTGTGACCCTCGGCCTGGAGTTCGCGCACCACCTCGGCCTTGCGATCGGGCAGGACCTCGGCCTCCACCCGGTCGATCCCGAGGCGCCGGGCCACGGCCTCGGCGGTGGTGCGGCTGTCGCCGGTGAGCATGACCACGGCCAGGCCCTCGGCGTGGAGTTCCTCGATCGCCTGCGGGGTGCTCGGCTTGATGGGGTCGGCCACCCCCAACAGGCCGGCGGCGTGGTGGTCCACGGCCACCAGCATGACCGTTTGGCCTTCGGCGCGCAGGACTTCGGCGTCGTGGGTGAGGGGGCCGGGGTCCACGCCGAGCTCCTCCAGCAGCCGTGGGTTGCCCAAGGCCACGCGCTGGCCTTTGATCCGGCCCACCACGCCGCGGCCGGTGCGGGCCTCGAAGTCCTCGGTTTGCTGCGGTTCGATGCCGCGCATCTCGGCGGCGCGTACGATGGCCTCGGCCAGGGGGTGTTCGCTGGCCCGCTCCAGGCTGGCGGCCAGGCGCAGCAAGCCGGTCTCGTCGAACCCCGCCGCCGGGCGGATGGTCATGAGCTCCGGGCGGCCCTGGGTGAGGGTGCCGGTCTTGTCCACCACCAGGGTGTCCACCTTTTCCATGGTCTCCAGGGCCTCGGCATTTTTGATCAGCACGCCGGCCAGTGCGCCGCGTCCGGTGCCCACCATGATGGAGATGGGTGTGGCCAGCCCCAGGGCGCAGGGACAGGCGATGATGAGCACCGCCACGGCGTTGACGATGGCGTGAGCCAGGCGGGGCTCGGGCCCCCACAACCCCCAGACCACGAAGGTGACGATGGCGACGAGGACCACCGCGGGCACGAAGTAGCCCGAGACCCGGTCGGCGAGCCGCTGGATGGGCGCGCGCGACCGCTGGGCTTCGGCCACCATCTGGACGATGCGTGACAGGAGCGTGTCGGCGCCCACCTTCTCGGCGCGGATCAGGAGGGTTCCGTTGCCGTTGACCGTGGCGCCGATGACGGGATCGCCCGGGCCCTTTTCCACGGGGATGGGTTCGCCGGTGACCATGGATTCGTCCACGCTGCTGCGGCCCTCGATCACCACGCCGTCGACGGGGATCTTCTCGCCCGGGCGCACGCGCAAGGTGTCGCCCACCTGGACCTGCTCCAGGGGGATGTCCTCCTCGCGCCCGTCGGGTCGGACGATGCGCGCCGTGTTGGGCGCCAGTTGCAGGAGCATCTTGATGGCCGTGTTGGTGCGCGACCGGGCGCGCAGCTCCAACACCTGTCCCAGCAAGACGAGGGTGGTGATCACGGCCGCGGCCTCGAAGTAGACCGGCACGGTGCCGTCGGCGTGGCGCATCAGTGGTGGGAAGATTCCGGGAAACAGCAGGGCCACGGTGCTGTAGGCCCAGGCCACCGCCACGCCCAACCCGATGAGGGTGAACATGTTGAGGTTCCAGGTGACCACGGATTGCCAGCCGCGCACGAAGAACGGCCAGCCGCCCCAGAGCACCACGGGGGTGGCGAGCACGAACTCGATCCACTGCACCATCCGCATGGACAATCCCTCGGGCAGCCACTGCGGCGCCAGATCGGCCACCATGGCTAGGGTGAACACCGGTACCGAAAGGGCCGCCCCCACCCAGAAGCGGCGCGTCATGTCGCGCAGCTCGGGGTTGTCTTCCTCGGTCAGGGCGGTCACCGTGCGGGGTTCCAGCGCCATGCCGCATTTGGGGCAGGTGCCGGGGTGGTCCTGCACCACCTCGGGGTGCATGGGGCAGACGTATTCCACCTTGGCCTGGACCTGCACGCCGGCGGTCACCGGCTCCAGCGCCATGCCGCACTTGGGACAGGTGCCGGGATGGTCCTGGCGGATCTCGGGGTGCATGGGGCAGGTGTAGACCACACCGGTGTCGATTTCGCACACGCCGGTCTCGCAGCCGGCTGCGGCGCTGTCGTCGGCCGAAGCGCGGGTGTGGCCGTCATGGGCATGGCCCTCGTGCGGGTGCCTCTCGTGAGCCGATGCCGTGCCGGATCCGACATAGCGTCCAGGCTCGGCCTGGAACTTTTCCAAGCAATGCGCGCTGCAAAACCAGTAGGTGTGTCCCTCGTGGTCGAGGCGCAGGGCCGAGCCCTCCTCGACGGTCATGCCGCAGACGGGATCCTTGGCCATGGTGCGTTGCTCCAATGTGGGGAGATCAGGGGGCCTTGGCTGGCCGCTGCCCAGGGCGGGCCCTCAGGCGCCCAGGTCTTTTTTCATGCGCTCGAATTCGTCACGGCCGATCTCGCCGCGGGCATAGCGCTCCTCCAGGATCTGTAACGGGGTCTTCTGGGGTGGCTGGGATGTGCCGGAACGCGAGCCGCCGCTGCCCACCGCCTGGACCACGGCCCAGACCACGAGACCGATCAGCAGCAACCAGACGATCCACATGAAGCCGCCGCCCAGACCCATACCGAATCCGCCATTCATCATCGTATGCTCCTCGGAAAAGGCGGCCGGGACCATCGGTCCCGGCCGGATCGCGATCAGGGGAAGGGGATCGGCCGGGTGAAGACGTAGTCATTCCCCTTCACCGGCTGGTGGCACTGAAAGCACTCGTTGGCAAACGAGGCGTCCTTGCCGTACGGCTTCTGCTCCTGGCCGAGCCAGCGGGCGAACCCCCAGCCGCCGTACTGAGGCCATTTCTTGCTGTCCTTGATCATGAACTCGGCATGGACGAACTTGCCGGGAACGGTGGCCGCGGGCCAGGCTTCATGCTGGGCGTCCTTGAGCACGATCTTGGCCAGAATGGCGCCGTCTGGCCAGGGATTGGTCTGTCCGTTGCGGGCGGCCGCGATGGCCTGGTCGTTGCCCAGGATGACTCGCAGGGTCTTGTTGTCCTCGCGGTGGGAGACGGCGATCACGCGCCAGTCCTTGTAACCGGCCGGCAGCTCGATGCCGTTGGGAGCCGGGGGTATCTCACCGCCGAGGGCGGTCCCGGCGGCCAGTGGCAGGGCGAAGATCAACAGGCTCAAGCGGGTTTTCGCGTGCATGGCGTCCTCCTCTCGATGGGTGTGACCATTGGCGTTTCCGGGTTCGAACCCAGCGGTGGTCCGAACCCGGAGAGACACCCGGCCCGGCATGCGGAAGGCTCCGGGCCGGGCAGGTGCTCAGCGGCCCACGGTTAGTCGGATTTTTCCGGGGTCGCGTTCTGCTCGGGGTGATGCGCGGCATGCTCGCCGGCCGGAGCGTCGCTTGGCGGCGCGCCACCGCCTTGCTGCGGTCCGCCCATCATGGGCATACCGGGGTTACCGCCCTGCTGCGGGCCGCTCATCATGCGTTGCATCATCATCCGGTGCATCATCTGGCGGTGCTGGGGGCCCATCATGCCCATGCCCTGATTACCCCCCGGGCCGCCCATCATCGGCATGCCCTGGCCACCGCCCTGTTGCGGTGCGCTCATCATCATGCCGGGGCCCATCATGGGCATGCCCTGGCCACCGCCCTGCTGCGGTCCGCCCATCATGCCGGGGCCCATCATGGGCATGCCCTGGCCACCGCCCTGCTGCGGTCCGCCCATCATGCCGGGGCCCATCATGGGCATGCCTTGCCCCTGTCGCATGCGGTTCATCATCATCTGGCGGCGCTGTTGCATCATGTTCATCATCTGCTGACGGTCCATGCCGGGTCCACCCCTCATGGGCATCCCTTGTGATCCATCGTGTTGCCCCATCATGGGTGCCATGCCCTGGGCGCATGGGCGCTGCCCCTGCGGGACGGCGGTTTGCTCCGCGGCGGATCCGCTCTGCTGGGCCGCGGCGGCCAGACCACCGGCGAGCATCAGCGTGCCTAAAGAGGCAGCCAGTGATAGGCGGCGCATTCGATAGCCGGGGGTGTCGTTGTCGGTTCTCATCGGTTTCTTCCTCCTGGAAGGTTTTCGGGGGTACGGATGGCGCCGATCGGAATACGGCTCCTTCCGGTGCAACCGATCGACAGTAGACCACCCGGCCGTAACCCGTGTGTGTCCCGCAGCCGCGCGTTTGTAACGAGATGTAACCACCCGGCCGGTGGCCCGTGAAACCGGACGTTCAGGTTCCCTCCGTGGAGACCACTTCCACCGTGCCCACCATGCCCGCCTCGGCATGGCCTGGGATCAGGCAGGCGTAACGCGCGGCGCCCGGTTGGTCGAAGCGCCAGACGATCTCGCCTGCTCGGCCTGGGGCGAGCGAGACGCTGCCGGGATCGTCGTGCCGCATGGCGGGACGGGCGCGCATCTGGCGAGCGTGTGCCTGGAGCTCGGCTTCGGTGCCGAGCACGAATTCGTGCCGCAGCCGGCCCTGATTCCGGATGCGGAAGCGGACGGTCTCGCCCGCGCCGACCCGGACATGGTCCGGCACGAAACGCATGTTGTCGTGCATGGTGATCTCGATGGTGCGGCTCACCGCCCGTGGGTCGCCTGGGCGGCCCGCCTGGGTCGCCGCATGGGCAGGGTGGTCGTGCGCGTGTCCGTGGCCATGGTCGCCGCCGGCCAGCGTGGCCTGAAAGGGAACGATGAGCAACAGGGCAAATACCAACTGCATGGGGGGCGGCCTCCTTATCGGGTTACGGAATGTCACCGCTCGGGGCGGATGGGGGGTGGATTTCGCAACGCGCGAAAACGGGCCGGGTGTATGACCCGGCCCGAGGTCGGTTTGTCGGGAAGCGGTCTCGGCTCAGTCCGTCGGCTCGATGGCTTTCGGCACCTCGCCCTCACGCACGGCCGGTTCGAACACCGCGAATTCCACCGTCTCCACGGCCGGCTCGCTCCAGTCCACGGTGCCTTCCTCGATCAACCCAGGCAGGGTGCCGGGCTTGGGATCGGCGGCGGCCACCACCTCGGGGTCGCTGTAGTCGTCGATGCTCTGGGAAAGCAGCAGGTCTTGACCGGCCGCGGCCGTGCCGACGGCACCGGCCAGGGAAAGGGCCGCGATCAGGATAGGGGTCTTACGCATGATGCACCTCCTCGGTTGGCTCTGTTGAATCGCAAAGGGGTTGAATCTCCTTTCGACGCCGTTCATTGAACCAAGATCGTGTAACCGGCCGATTTCGGGACGTTTGCAATTTGTAACCGCGTGTTACCACCGGCTTGGCCGGCCTGCGGTAGGCTTGGGTAAGGCACGGAGACGGAGAGGATGCAGGATATGGAGACCCCCCGGGTCATGGTGGTGGACGACGACGCGGAGATCCGCGAGCTGCTGCGAGCCTATCTGGAAAAGAACGGCCTGCGGGTGACGGCGGTGGCCGACGGAGCGGCGATGTGGCGCCGGCTCTCCGAGGGACTGCCCGATCTGGTGATCCTGGACATCATGCTGCCCGGCGACGACGGGCTGGCCCTGTGCCGCGATCTGCGGGCCCGGCCGGAGACCGCCGACCTGCCCATCATCATGCTCACGGCGCGCGGCGAGGACATGGACCGTATCCTGGGCCTGGAGATGGGCGCCGACGACTACCTGCCCAAGCCCTTCAATCCGCGTGAGCTGCTGGCCCGGATCAAGACGGTGCTGCGCCGGACGCAACGCGGCGGGAGCGGCTCGGGCCCGCCGGCCGACGCCGGAGCCGAACGCCTGCACTTCGCCGGCTGGACGCTGGATCTCACCGCGCGCCACCTGGTGGATCAAGACGGGGTGGTCGTTCCCCTGAGCGGCGGGGAGTACCGGTTGCTGCGGGTCTTCCTGGACCACCCCAACCGCGTGCTCAACCGCGATCAGCTCCTGGATCTGCTGCACGGGCGCGAATGGATGCCCTTCGACCGCAGCATCGACGTGCAGATCAGCCGCCTGCGCAAGCGCCTGCGCGACGACAGCAAGCAGCCGCGGATCATCAAGACCGTGCGGGGCGAGGGATACGTCCTGGCCGCCAAGGTGATGCCGGAGCCGTGATCATGGGTTGGCTCCGGCGTCTGGTTCCGAAGTCGCTGTTCGTCCGGCTCACCGTGGTGTTGTTGGCGGTGTTGTCGCTGGCGCAGGTGGGCAGCGCCTGGATCCATTATCGCGAGCGCGGGCATCTGCTCTACTATGCCGCGGGGCTGAACGCCGCCGAGCGCGTGGCCGGTATCGTACGCTTGCTGGACAGCGTCGATCCGGCGGACCGGCACCGGGTCATGGAAGCATTGTCGGTGCCGCCGCTGGCCATCCGCCTGCTGGATGAACCGGTGCCGCTGCCGGGCCGGCGGAACTACGGCACGCAGGTGGAGCTGCTGCACCGCTTCCTGCACCGCTACCTGGGTGAGGAACGGCCGGTGCGGGTCTGGGCCGGCCCGGAGGAACAATGGGCCCCGTCGCGCCCGCCGCCGCGCCACCGGCCGGCGGTCCCGCCCCGAGCCATGTGGGAGATGCATCGCGCCATGCATGGACCGGAGCCGGACGCCTCGGGGGCACCGCAACTGGTCTCCTTCATCGTCGAAACCCAGCTCGGCGACGGCCAGTGGGTGCTGGTGGAGTCGGTGCTGCCGCGGTCCCTGTTCGCCTGGCCCTACCGGCTGCTGGCCAGCCTGGCGCTGTTGGCCGCCTCGGTGTTCCTGGTCACGGTGATCGCCGTTCGCTGGCTCACTCGCCCCCTGGCCGAGCTGGCGCGCGCCGCCGACGAGCTGGGTCGCGACATGCGCCGCGCGCCCCTGCCCGAGAAAGGTCCGCTGGAGGTCCAGCGCGCCGCTCGGGCCTTCAATCGCATGCAAGCGCGTATCCTGCGCTTCCTGGAAGATCGTTTCCGCATCCTGGCGGCGGTCTCCCACGACCTCAAGACCCCGGTCACCCGTCTGCGCCTGCGCGCGGAGATGCTCGACGACGAGTCCCTGCGGCAGAAGATCTGCCGTGACCTGGAGGAGATGAACGAGATGTTGCAGGGAGCGCTGGATTTCATCCGCGGCATCGAGACCCAGGAGGGGACCCGCGAGGTGGATCTGGGGGCGTTGCTCGAGAGCCTGCAAGACGACGCCCGCGAGGCGGGTCACCGGATGATGCTTCGGGTCCCGCGCGGGCTCACCGTGCCGGCCCGCCCGCTGGCCCTCAAACGCTGCCTCGACAATCTGCTGACCAACGCCATCGTGTACGGGGGTGGCGCCGAGGTGTGGGTGGAGGATCTTCCGGGGGAGGTGCGCGTCGTGGTCGCCGACCGCGGGCCGGGCATCCCGGAAGCGGAGCTGGAGCATGTGTTCGAGCCGTTCTATCGCCTGGAGGGGTCGCGCAGCCGCCAGACCGGCGGTAGCGGCTTGGGCCTGTCCATCGCCCGCAACATCGCGCGCGCCCATGGCGGCGAGCTCACGCTGCACAACCGCCCGGGCGGAGGGCTGGAGGCCGTGCTGGTGTTGCCGAAGGCGTGAGGCGCGCGCCGGGTTCAGCCCTTAGCGAGGAGGACCTCGACGCGCCGGTTGCGAGCGCGGTGGGCGTCGCTGTCGTTGGGTACCAGCGGGCGGGTCTCGCCGAAACCCTTGGGCTGGAGCCGGCGCGGGTCCACGCCCAGCCGGGCCAGATCCAAGGCCACGACATAGGCGCGCAGCTCCGAGAGCACTTGGTTGAACCGCCGGGGGCCTACGTCGTCGGTGTGCCCCTCCACGCGCACGGGGCCGTCACGCAGCGAGGCCAGCTTGGCCAGTTTCTCCAGGGTGGGACGGGCCTCGGGTTTCAAGGCCCATTGTCCGAAATCGAACAGGACGGCCTCGCTGAGCGTGATCTTGAGGCCCTCGGGGGTGTGCACCGCGCCGAGTTCACGGATCAGGTCCTGCTCGGGCGTGGGAACGGCCTCGGGCTTGCTGTAGGTGGCGATGCGGATGTCGCCCACCAGGGCCGGTGCCTTGGCGTAGGGCTCGGGGGTATCGAAATGGCGGGCGAAATGCAGCCCCAGGGCGACGATGGGTTCGGAGGGCCGGAAGGGGCGATGGGCGATCTGCCTGCCGTCGACGAAAAAGCGCACCTGCTTGCGGCGCACCTGCACGGCCACGTGATGGATGCGGTCCTTGGTCAGCCGGGCCCGGAACTCCAGGTGCAGGTCCCGTGGGCGTGGGCTGGCGCCAAACAAGCTGTCGCGCTGGCTGCAACTGAGCTGCCCGCCGATGAGCACGTTGTGAAGCAGCGCGTGGGGATCCCGCTCGACGGCGGCAAGGGACTTGGCCGTGGTGAGGGTGAACTGGACGAAGGCGCAGCCTGGCTCGGCGATCCACACCGGAAACTCCAGGGAGAACTCCCGCGGCAGTGGCCGCGGCAGGCGCAGGTATAGGGCGGTGTCCCGTTCCAGTGGGCGGATCCAGATGCGATCACGGAAGCGGGCGCATTCGTACGCCCCTCCGGCGATCTCCCACTCGTCGAGGAACTCGCCGACCGGGCATCGGGCGAGCTCGGTCTGGTAGAGCGTCTGATCGCCGGGCGTGAAGCGGGAGCGCTCGGCGGCGCCCTCGATCCCCGCCGCGCCCGCCGCCGTCGTGATGGCCGATAGGAGCAGGGCGAAACCCGCTCGGGTCAACGTGGTACGCATCGTGGGACCTCCCTACTGTGACGTCATGCGAAGTGTTTTTCCGGCCCCTCCCCGCCGGCGGGCCGAGATAGGAATCATGGGGGCGCCCTGCGGGGCTTCAAGCCGATTCCCCCGGTTGGGAAAAGTGGCGCCGCAGAGCCTCGGCCTCGTCCGCGGACAGACCGAAGCGCAGGCAGGCCGCGTCGACCAGACGGCGCCGGTCGCCGGGCTGCGCCGCGATCCAGTCGATGGCCTGACGCAGTCTTTCGGTTTCCCGCGCACACGGTCCCGATCCCATCGCCGCCTCGCTCCCGGGCGCGGGATCCAGCGCTTCCTGGCACGCCGCATCCGCCGAGGGCCGGCCCAGCAGGTCGATCTGGAAATGGCGCGCCAGGGCGTAGAGAACCGGCAGGGTCACGAAGGCCCCGGGCAGGATGCTCGCCACCGCGAAGGCGATGCCCCCGAGAAGCTCCTTCAGGACCCGGTTGGCCTGGCTCATGGACTCGGGGGGAACGGACTCGCCTTCCACCATCCGGCGGTAGGTGTGGACCACGATCCGGGCGTCTTCCCCACCCCGGGCCAGGGCCGCGTGAATCTCCACCAGCAGACGCCGCAGCCGCCGGCGCACCTCGCCGGGGGCGAGGTGGGGATGCCAGTGGCGCTCCAGCTCTCGGAGCAGTAGGTGCGGGTCCACGGGCGTCAGCGACCAGGCGGGGGCTCACCGGCGGATACGAGCGATTCGCGGAACACCGCGATGGCCTGGGCCGGTCCGATGACCACCAGGGTCTCGCCGGGGCGCAGGTGGTGGTTGAAGCCGCCTCGGCCGAAGAGCAGGTCCTCGCCGCTGTCGCGGTCGAGCACGCCGATGACGATGAGCCCGAAGCGCTCGTTCAGCCGCAGCTGGCAGTAGGTCAGGCCCACGTACTCGGAGCTCTCGGGGATCGGTACCTCGGCCAGTTGCAGGCGGCGGTTGCTGTAGACGAACTGGTCGAGCACGTCCACGAGCGCCGGACTGCGCATGATCCGCGAAACGCGGTGGCCGCCGATCTCGTAGGGATCGATGAGCTTGTTGGCCCCGGCGGCGAGCAGCTTGGGGGCGGAGTCGCGCGATTCGATGACCGAGACGATCCGCAGCCGGGGGTCGATGGCCCGCGCGGAGATGGTGAGAAAGACGTTGTCGGCGTCTTCGGGAAACAGGCAGAACAACAACCCGATGTCTGCGCCGATGCCGAGTTCCTTGAGGGCCTCGTCGTCGGTGTGATCGACCTGGACGCCTTCCAGCCCCCGGTCACGTGCGCGGGCCAGTTTGTCCGGGTCGTTGTCGGCCAGGACGAAGGGATGCCTGTGGGGGTCGAGATGCCGAGCCACTTCGATGCCGAGCTCCGAGGCGCCGAAGATGGCGATTTTGCTGCGTTCCATGGGGTCGTCAGGCGGCCTGCAGTGCGCTCTGCTCGAGCCGTTCCTTCAGGTGCAGGATGCTCAGCCGGTGGCCGAGCAGGATCAGGATCTGGTCGTGTTCGAGGCGGGTGCCGGGCGGGGGGTTGAATTGGAAGTGACGCCCGGCCCGCAGCGGGTGGCGCTGGGCGGCGGCGGTGCCGTCGGTGGTCCCCACGATGATGCCGAACAGGATCAGGCGGTGCTCGAGGAAGTCCACGTCGCCGAGTCGCGCGCCGTCGAGAAACGAGCCCTTGGGGATCACCACGGCCTCGATCTCCACACCCTTCTCGCCGCTCAGGATGCCGTGCAGCGCGTCGAAGGCCACGGGCTCGCCGGCGTAGTTGGCGGCCATCAGGCCCACGATCTCGTAGACGAACAAGACGTGATCGGCCCCGGCCAGGCGCAGCTTGCGGATGCTCTGCCGGTCGTTGGCCCGCGTGATGATCCGCGCCCGCGGACTGAGGGCACGCGCGGTCAGCGTCACGAACACGTTGGTGACGTCGTCGTTGGTCAGGCATAGCACGGTGTCCACCCGCTGGCGGATGCCGATCCGCTCGAGCAGGGCGTTGTCGCGGGCGTCACCCTCCAAGGCCACGAAGCCCTGGGCCTTGGCCTCGGCCACCCGCGCCTCGTCGGTGTCGATGACGACGAAATGGGGTCGCTCGTCGGGCATCTTCTCCAGCACCGCCTCGCTCACCCGCCCGTAGCCGCAGACGAGGATGATCCGGCGCATCCTTTCGATGGTGTACAGGGTGTGCTGCTGGCGCATCTCGCTGAAGCGGGCGCTGAAGGCCGAGACCAGGATCGAGGTGGCGAACGCGGCCACGCCGAGCCCGCTCACGATCAGGACCACGGCGATGACGCGGCCCTCCGGGGTGTGGGGGGTGATATCGCCGTAGCCCACCGTGGAGGCGGTGACCAGCGACCAGTACAGGGCGTCGAAGAAGGTGTCCACGTCCGAGTCCGGCAGGTCGCTCTCGAACATGTAGATGGCGGTGCTCGAGGCGAACAGGACGAAGCCGGCGAAGATGGCCAGGGTGAACAGCTCGAAGCGCTTTTCGCGCAGTACCCCGGTGAGCTGGTGGATGCTGCGGGTGTAACGGAACAGCTTGAACAGCCGGAACAGCAGGAAGATGCGCAGCAGCCGGACCGGCCGATAGGTGGGCATGATGGCCAGCAGGTCCACGATCGCCATGGGCGAGCGCACGTATTCCCACTTCTTGCGGGCCACGGCGGCCAGGGCCCGGGGCAGCGAGAAGGGCAGGTTCAGGAACTCGGCCTGCTCGTACTGCTCGATGAGGATCCGGTGGGCATCGCTGTGCACCCAGAACCGCAGCAGATACTCGATGATGAACAGCGTGACGGCGAACTTCTCGAAGCGATAGGCGAACTCGAAATGCGGGTGTTCCACCGTGTACAGGAGCAGAAACACGCTCACCAGCACCACCGCGATCATGAACAGGTCGAACGCCCGCCGGCGGCGGCTCTCCGGGTTCTCCAGCAGGTCCCAGAAGACCTGCTTCACCCGGCGGTAGCGGGCCGAGTCCTCCAGGGCGTAGCAGAGCTGAACGATGCGCTTGGCGAGCATCACCGCGGGTGCGCGCCCGAGTGGGGCGGACGCGCGGACAGGGTTGCGGATCGCATCATATGCGCATTGTAGCGCGATCGGCTCCTCTGTCCGGGCCCCGGGGCCGGCGGCGCGCTCAGCCCGAATAGCGCAGCACCACCGCGGCCTCCGGCGTGTTCACATGGAAGGTGCAGGTCTCCTCGAGGTACAGGCGGATCTGTCGGTCGTCATGGTCCAGATAGCCGATGGAGAAGTCCTGTCCCACGACCAGCTCGAAGTCGCCGCCGCGCAGGCTGAGCACCAGGGCGCCGTCGGCGGCCGGGGCCCAGACGATGGGGCCGTCGAGGAGCCGGCGCACGTGTTCGATGACCGGATAGCCCGCATCGCGTGTCTGGGTGAGTCCCGTGTAGCAGCGCGGTCCCAGCGCGATGGCGTAGGGCCCGGCGATGCCCGCCGTGCGCAGCTTCTCCAGGGCCTGGGCCACGGTGTCCGGGTAGCGCAGGTAGTCGTCGGTGAGCGGCAGTGTCTGCGGGGCGGCCTGGGCGATGCCGGTGATGCCCGCCTCGCCGAGGCCGTAGAACACGGCCTGGTCCTCGGCCAGCGCCGCGGCACGGGCCGCCTCCACCGCCGGCTGCAGGTCCACGTCGGGCGCCCCGCGGTCCAGGGCCTCGAGTTCGTCTCGGGACAGGGTGAAAGGCGCGCGCAGTTCCACCATGGGCAGCACCTTGCGCAGGCGCGCCTCCACGCCGGCGCGCGGCGGTTGTTGCAGGCGCTGGACCCGGCCCAGGTCCACGGACGAGGCTTCCCAGCCCAGGGGACCGCGAAAATCCACCAGCTTGCGCGCGGCGAGGATTTCCTTGAGGGTGTTGGCGGACTCCTGTTCGATGGCGCTCCAGGCGGCCTGGGAAAGGGGCGCCAGCTCGCGTCTGAGGTGATCCATGGTGGCGGTCTCCTTCAGGGGTTGGTGTTCTTGAGCGATCCGATGCCGAGCGAACCATCACCCGAGGTGGCCTGTGCAATGGACCCCCCCGTGCCGCCGTTTCGGCCCATGGCCGCCTCCTCCAGCGTGGTGATCTCGCCCTGGCTGAAGAGATAGGTGCGCAGCTGCTCGTCCAGCGACGGATCGCGCCGGCGCAACCATTCGAGCACCATGGCCGCATGCTCCTTTTCCTCGTCGCGGTTGTGCGCCAGGATCCGTTTGAGCTCCGGATCGCGGGCGGCGTCCACACGCTGCTGATACCAGTCCACCGCCTCCAGCTCCTCCATCAGCGAGACGATGGCCCGGTGCATGTCCCGGGTCTCGTCGGTGAGCTCTTCGACCGGCTCGTGATAGCCCTCGTGCGCCATGGATCCTCCTCTATTGCGGGTTTCGGTCGAGATGTCGATGGGGCCGGGGGCCGGCCGAATGGCCCTCGGCCTCGTCAAGAGTATGCCCCACTCTTGGCTGGATGGGGGGTGTTTTTCTGGGTCGATCCCGGGGCGAATGAATCCGCCGTAGGCGTGCTTCTGGAGAGCCCCGCTGTCCGTCCGCTGGCTGGACTGTGCCGCAGGTGAGGGCCTCAGCGGGGCTCCGTCTTCATGCCCCGGAAGGTGAAGCCCGCCTCCTTGAACAGCGCCGTCATCTGAGGTTCGGTGAATCGCACACCCTCGCGCACGTCCACGGTGACCACGCCGCGGTCCAGATCCACGTCGATCTTTTCCACGCCTTCGATCTTCTTGAACTTTTTCTCCACGCCATAGGCGCAGTACGGGCAAGCCAGTCCGTCCACGCGCATCACGTAGCGCGTGCCGCTGGCCATGGCGGCCAGGCTCCAGACCAGGGAAAACGTGATCAGGATCCATCTCAGGGTTTTCATGGGGCGATACCTCGTGGGTTCGATTGAACAGGACACGGAATTGGACCGCCGCATCACAGATGCCATTCCAGGACCAGCTTGGCCCGATAGTCACTCGGCCGCTGGGCGCCGTCCAGGGCGTTGACCACCGGGATCTGCACGCCGGCCTTCACGGCAAAGTTGCGCAGGGTCCAGAACACACCCGGCGAGACGAACAGCTCGGTGCCGCCGGTGTCCGGGATGGTGCGGCCATGGCGCTCGTGGGCGAAGCCGTGCTCCAGATTCAGCTCCAGGAGCAGCACGGTATCGGGTTCACGGTAACCGGTGAGCCAGGGGCGTACGCCGCCGACGAGGTCCAATTTGATCTTGTCGCCACGCTGAAAGCCCGCGCTGTTGCGCCCGTTGAAGCGGTAGCGCAGGCTCGCCCAGCGATACCAACGGCGGCTCTCGTAGCCGTAGGCGAGCCCCGCCACCAAGTCCGTGGCGCCGCTGCCCACCGGCGGGGCGGTGCGCGAGTCGCCGGTACCGGCGACCAACTTGAGCGCCAGGGCCGCGCTCTGTTGCACACCCAGGGTGTCATGACGCCAGAAGCGGTACTTGGTAAACAGCGCCAGGTCCCCGAGGCCGTTGGCCTCGGCCACACCATCCCGCTTCCAGACATAGGGGATCGAGATGCCGGCGGCCCAGTCGCCCGTGATGCCGTAAGTGAGCTCCAGTGCCGGCTCGACCTCCAGCTCCGGCCCCTTCTCCTCCACGTGCACCTCGGGCGCGATCTCGATTCCGCCCTGATAGACGACGTGCGGGCCGAGCCCGAAGATGGGATCGTGGGCCGCCGCGCCCCCGGCCAGCACAGCCCAAACCATCCCCACAACGATTCGTTTCATCCTCCCGCGCCCCTGCAGTCATGAGTCGAAGCCAGCCTAGTACCTGGAGCCGACTTCAGGTCAAGGCGCGTACCCGTGACCTTCGTGCGGTCGTGCTCGCCGCCTGTTCGCCCGGCGGCGGCTTGCCCGGCCTACCCGGCGGCGCCGAAGGGCCGAGCCTGAACAGTGTCTACCCAATCGACCGACACGATCTGGCCGGCCCTCTGGCCGTGGTAGCGCGGGTGGGTGGTGGCGGTTTCCGGACGCTGTCGGCTGCCTTTCGGAGTCGTCCCGAGCCACATCGCCAGGTGCGTCACTTGGCGTCCGAATCAGGAGTCCGGGTCGATCGTCAGCACCACTTTGCCCATGGTATGGCCGGTTTCCACCAGCCGGTGGGCCTCGGCGGCCGCCTCCAGTGGAAAGGTATGAGAGACGTGGATGCGCATTTCCCCCTTGTCCAGGAGCCGCCCGCAGTATTCGAGGATCTCGCCGTGGTGGGCGCGGGCGGTGGGTAGATCCTCGAGCATGGGTGTGAGCATGAGTTCGAAGGCGATGCGCAGGTTTTTCTTTCGGGCCGCAGACCAGTCGACCTGCGGGCCCGGCTGGAGGAGGGTGACCAGGTCGCCGTAGAAGCCCATGGCGTCCATCAGCCGCTGGAAGATCTCGTCGCCCATCGTATCCAGGGCGATGTCCACACCGCGGCCGTCGGTCCACTCGCGGGCGGCCGCGACGAAGTCTTCCCGGCGATATAGGATCGGCCGCTCGGCCCCCAGGCCGCGCACGAACTCGGCCTTCTCCTCGCTGCCCACCGTGGCGGCCACCGGGCACTCGGCGAAGCGGGCGAGCTGCACCGCCACGTGCCCGACGCCGCCGGCGCCCCCGATGATCAGCACGCTGCGGTCCATGCCGACCCGCGTGCGGTCGTGCAGGGCCTCCCAGGCGGTGATGAGCACCAGGGGAGCGGCCGCCGCCTCCACGAACGAGAGCGATTCGGGCTTGGGCTGGGCCACGGCTTCGTCCACGAGGGTGTATTCGGCGTAGTTGCCCGGTTCGCCGCCCAGGCCCCCGTTGCAGTACCAGACGGCGTCGCCGGGCTGGAAGCGCGTCACGGCCGGCCCGGCCTCCACCACGACCCCGGCGCCGTCCAGCCCGAGCACCGCGGGCAGGGCGTTGGGGTAGAACAGCCCCTTGCGGCGGATCTTGGTGTCCACGGGGTTGACCCCGGCGGCTTTCACCTTCACCTTGAGCTGGGTGTCCCGGGTGATCTCGGGTTCGGGCAGGTCCCGGAGCTCCAGCACCTCGGGACCGCCGGTGGCGGTCATGACGACGGCTTTCATCGACGACTCCTCTATTGATTCAGACTGCGTCCCCCGTCCACCGCGATGATCTGACCGGTGATGTAGTGGGCGTCGCGAACCAGGAACAGGGCGGTGCGCGCGATGTCTTCCGGCTCGCCCTGGCGCTTGAGCGCCGTGCGCTCCAGGATCAGCTCGCGCAGGGCTTCGGAATCCCCGCTCTCGGGCCACAGGATCGCCCCCGGGGCGATGCCGTTGACCCGCACCTCCGGGCCGAGTTCGCGGGCCATGGACTTGGTGAGCATCACGAGCCCGGCCTTGGCGATGCTATAGACCGGATGGCCCTTCAGGGGGCGTTCGGCGTGGATGTCCACGATGTTGACGATGCTTCCCCCGCAGGCCTTGAGGTATGGAGCGGCGGCTTGGGACAGGAACAAAGGGGCCTTGAGATTGGTGCCCAGCAGATCGTTCCAGTGATCCTCGGTGATGCGCCCCACGGGCGTGGGATAGAACGTGGAGGCGTTGTTGACCAGCGCGTCCAGCCGTCCCCAGCGCCCGTAGGCCTGTTCCACCAGGTTTTCCAGGGCCGGAAACTCCATCAGATCCGCCTGGATCAGGAACACCGACTCGGCGCGCCGCCGCTCCAGTCGCGCCTTGAGCGCCTGGGCCGGGGCGAACGAGCTGCGGTAGTGGATGCACAGGTTCATGCCCGCGGCGTGCAGGTGCTCGGCGATCACCGCGCCCACGCGCCGCGCCGCTCCCGTCAGAAGCGCCGTTTTGCCCGCCAGCGCCGTTGCGTTATCCTCCATCGGCTTCGCCATCGTTCCCCTCGCCGGATCGATCCAATTTACCACACCGTACATGCCCGCCCGCAGCCCCGACCCGTCGCTCCCCGCGCCCGCGCCCGGGGCGTTGGCCCACAGCAGCAGGCTCGTCGGGCGCATCCGGCGCGAGATCGAGGCCGCCGGCGGATCCATCGGCTTCGACCGGTACATGGAACTGGCGCTGTACACGCCGGGGCTCGGCTATTACATGGCCGGGGCGGCCAAGTTCGGTCCGGCCGGCGATTTCGTCACCGCCCCGGAAAGCGCCCCGTTGTTCGCGCGGGTGCTGGCCCGGCAGGTGGGCGAGATCCTGGAACGCTGCGGCGGCGGCTGGGTTCTGGAGCCGGGGGCGGGCACGGGGGCGCTGGCCGCCGGTCTGATCCAGGCCCTGGAAGGGGAGGGGGCGCCGTGGTCGCGTTACGTGATCCTGGAGCCCAGTGGCGAGTTGCGGGCCCGCCAGGAGGCCCGGCTGGCGCGGGAGGTCCCGCATCTGCTCGGGCGTGTACGGTGGATCGATCGACTCCCGGAGCGTTTCCGTGGCGTGCTGGTGGCCAACGAGGTGCTCGACGCGTTGCCCGTGCGCTGCTTCGTCAAGCGCGACGATGCGATCCGGGAGCGCTGCGTGGGGTTGGCCGGAGGGGAGCGCTTGGACTGGGTGGAGCGGCCCGCCGATGCCGCCCTGCGCGCCGCGGCGGCGGCCTGCGAGCGCGTGGCCGGGGGTTGGTCGCCGGGCTATGCCTCGGAGTGGTGCCAGCGTCTGCCGGCCTGGATCGCGAGCTTTGCCGAACGGCTGGAGCGCGGGGCGCTGCTGCTGATCGACTACGGCTATCCGCGTGCCGAGTACTACCATCCCCAGCGCATCCGAGGCACGCTGCTCTGTCACTATCGGCATCGCGCCCATGAGGATCCGTTTTTCCTCCCGGGCCTGCAGGACATCAGCGCCAATGTGGATTTCACGGCGGTGGCCGAGGCGGGGCAGGGCGCGGGCCTGGAGGTGGCCGGATACACCACCCAGGCGCAGTTCCTGCTGGCGCTGGGGATCGCCGAGGCGGTGGCCGAGGCCGGCGATGCACTGGAGCAAGCGCGCCGCGCCCAGGAGATCCAACGCTTGGTGCTGCCCTCGGAGATGGGCGACCGTTTTCATGTGATGTTGCTCACGCGGGGGGTGGCGGGCCCCTTTCGGGGGTTCGCCCTGCGCGACTTTCGTGGCCGGCTGTAAGGGGAGGAGATGATGGATCCGGTCCAGGTGGCGGTGTTGGCCCTGGTGCAGGGGCTCACGGAGTTCCTGCCCATCTCGAGTTCGGCCCATCTCATCCTGGTGCCGGTGCTCACGGAGTGGCCGGACCAGGGGTTGGCCTTCGACGTGGCGGTGCACGTGGGGACCCTGGCGGCGGTGGTCGGCTATTTCCGGAACGAGTTGTGGGGCATGGCGCGGGCATGGTTCGGTTCGCTGCGGGGCGTGGTGAGCCCGCAGGCGCGCCTGGCCTGGGCCGTGCTCCTGGGCACTGTGCCGGTGGGGCTCGCGGGACTGCTGCTGGGGGACTGGGTCGAGGCGCATCTGCGCACGCCCCTGGTGATCGCCGCCGCCACCGTGGTCTTCGGGCTGGCGCTCGGCTGGGCCGACCTGGCCGGCCGCCGTGAGCGCGACGAGTATGCACTGGGCTGGGGGGACGTGCTGTGGATCGGCCTCGCGCAGGCCCTGGCGCTGGTGCCCGGCACCTCGCGCTCGGGCATCACCATGACGGCGGGGCGCATGCTCGGCCTGACCAGGGAGGGGGCGGCGCGCTTCTCCTTCCTGCTCTCCATTCCGGTCATCGTGCTCGCCGGCGGCTACGAAGCGGTGAAGCTGACCATGCAGCCCGAGCCGGCGCATTGGGGCGCGCTCGGCCTCGGGGCGTTGCTGTCGGGGGTGAGCGCTTATCTATGCATCGGTGTGTTCCTGCGCCTGGTCGAACGGGTGGGCCTGTGGCCCTTCGTGGTCTATCGTCTGGTGTTGGGCGGCGTGCTGGCGTGGCTGTTCCTGTAAAGTGAACCGCAGCTCCCGCCGGCGCGTCCGGGCAGGGGGCCGAAAACGGCGCAAGGGGATTGGCACGATGATCCTGGGCCTTCGGCGAAGCGGCACGGGGTCGGGTGGCACGCGGCTTCCCGGCCGGCGGCCGTCGTTCGTCGGGGCCCTGGCCCGGATCGGCCTGCTGCTCGCCGTGGTGCCGGGTGGTGTCTCGGCGGCCCCGTCCGGCGCGCAGGCCGTGCCGGATCGCACGGTGCGCGTCGGTGTGCTCGCCTACCGCGGCGCCGCCCAGGCCCGCTCGCGATGGGCGGCGACGGTGGATTACCTCACGCATGCGGTGCCTGGATACCGATTCGAGCTCAAGCCGTACGGCCTCGACGGTCTGGAGCGGGCGGTGGCGGACGGTGCGGTGGATTTCGTGCTCACCAACCCCGGGCACTACGTGGTCCTGGAGGCCGGCTACGGGGTGACGCGCATCGTCACGCTGCGCAATCGGGTGGGTGAACACGTGCTCACGCGGTTCGGCGCGGTGATCTTCACACGGGCCGATCATCCCTCGATCCGGGACATCGCGGACCTGGCCGGGCACCGCTTCATGGCGGTGAGCCCCCGGGCCTTCGGCGGATTCCAAATGGCGTGGCTGGAGCTCGAGCGGCGGGGCATCGACCCGTTCGAGGATCTGGGCGAGTTGCGATTCGCGGGCTTTCCCCAGGACGCCATCGTGCGCGCCGTGCTCGCCGGAGAAGTGGACGCCGGCACGGTGCGCACCGACACCCTGGAACGCATGGCCGCCGAGGGCGCCATCCGGCTGGACCGGGTGCGCGTGCTGGGGCGGCGGATCGAGTCGGGTTTCCCGTTCCTGCTGAGCACGGCGCTCTATCCGGAATGGCCCTTCTCGCGGTTGCGCGGGACCCCGGAACGGCTCGCCCAACGGGTCGCGGTGGCCCTGCTGACGTTGGATCCGGACTCACCCGAGGCGCGGGCCGCGGGCACGGCGGGCTGGACCATCCCCCTGGACTACACACCGGTCCATGCCCTCTACCGGGCGCTGGACATCGGCCCCTATGCCCACCCGTTCACCCTGGTGGATGTCGTGCGGGAGTACGCCCCCTGGCTGATGGCCTGGACGCTCGGTTTCCTGATCCTCGCCGCCGCCATGGCGTGGACGCTGCGCATGAACCGGCGCCTGGCCCAGGAGGTGGCCGAGCGCGAACGCGCCCAACGGGCGCTGGCGCGGCACCGGGACTTGCTGGAACAGCGCGTGTCCGAACGCACGGCGGATTTGCGCCGTCTCAACGAACAACTGGCCGAGGACATCCGGGCCCGCGAGCGTGCCGAACGGGCGCTGCGCCGCAGCGACGCCGTATTGCGGCGGCTGCATGCCATCGTGGCCGCCCCGGACCTGGATTCGGTGACACGCATGCGCCGGATGCTGGAGGCCATGTGCGAGTACGGCGGTCTGGCGGCGGGCGTGCTGGCGAAGGTCGACGGCGAGGTGTACGAGGTCTGCACCTGGGTGGGGCCGTTGGCGGTGGAGGACGGCCGCCGCTGGTCGGTGGAGGAGTTGCCGGCGGCGAGTATCCTGCGCAGTGGGGACATGGTGGTGGCGCCGCTCGAGGACGCGGGGCCCATGGGATGCTGGCGGTTCCACGTGGGTGTGCCGGTGCGGGTCGGAGACCGGGTGCGCTGCGTGTTGGAGTTCTTCGGCGACGAGCCCGTCCTGGCCAGCCCGATGGATCGGGACGTCCTGCTCTTGGTGGCGCAGTGGATCGGCGCGGAGTTGGCCCGTTCGGAAGCCGATGAACAACTGCGGCGCCATCAGGAAGAATTGGCGCACGTCGGTCGTCTCTCTGCAGTGGGGGAGATGGCCACGAGTCTGGCCCACGAGCTGAATCAACCATTGACGGCGGTGGTGAACTACGTGGGGGGGTCCCTGCGGCGCTTGCAGACCATGGCCGGACTCGATCCGGGCGTGGCCCGGGCGATGGAGCGGGCCGTGGCGGAGGCGGCCCGCGCCGGGCGCATCATCCGCCATTTGCGCGAGTTCGTGCGCAAGGCCCCGTTCGACGAGGCGCAGGTGGACGTGGGCGCGGCCATCGCCGCGGCCGTGGAGCTGGTCGCCCACGAGGCCAAGCGCCGGGGTGTGGCCCTGGAGGTGGAGCGGTGTGGCGCGTTGCCGGCGGTACGGGCCAGTCAGATCCAACTCGAGCAGGTACTGGTGAATCTGCTGCGCAACGCCATCGAGGCGGCGGACCAGGGAGGCGGCGATGGCGAGGTGCGCATCCAGGCGGGATGCGAGGGCGGGCGCGTGTGGATCCGGGTGAGCGACACGGGCCCCGGGCTCCCCGCCCCCGTGCGCGAACGCCTGTTCGAGCCGTTTTTCACGACCAAGCCGCAGGGCATGGGCATGGGACTGAACATCACCCGCACCATCGTGGAGGCGCTGGGCGGCAGGATCGAGGCCTCCGAGGCGCCCGGGGGCGGGGCGGTGTTCGTGGTGATGCTACCGGTGAGGGAAGACGATGACTGAGTCTCTGGTGGTGCACGTGGTGGACGACGAGGCCTCCGTGCGCGACAGCCTGCGCTGGCTGCTGGAGTCGGTGGGGCTGCGGGTGTGCACGCATGCGGATGGGGAGGCGTTCCTCGCTGAATACCGGCCGCAAACGTGCGGTTGTGTGTTGCTGGACATCCGGATGCCAGGCTTGAGCGGCATCGAGGTGCTCGAACGCATGGCACAGGACGGGCGGCGGGTGCCCGTGATCGTGTTCACCGGCCATGCCGACGTGCCGCTGGCGGTGCGGGCCATGCGTCTCGGCGCCTTCGACTTCATCGAGAAGCCCTACAGCGACAGTCTCCTGCTGGAACGGGTGCAGCGGGCCCTGTCCATGCGCCGCGAGACCCGCGACCGGGAGGTGGCGCTCGAGGAGACCCGCAGGGCCTACGAACGCCTTTCCGCGCGGGAACGCCAGGTGCTCGCCGGTGTGCTCCAGGGCCGGCCCAACAAGCTCATCGCGGACGACCTCTCGCTCAGCATCAAGACCATCGAGGTGCATCGAGCCAATCTGATGCAGAAGATGGGGGCGCATTCCCTGGCCGACCTGATCCGCCGGGTGGTCCAGGCCGGCATCGAGCCCTGAGGCGGACTAGGGGATACCCTGAATCGTTTCGGACTCGCCCCAATACCTGCCCCGAAGGGTTCTGCGTATAACTGGGGTCGTGGGCCCAAGCAGGACCATATCGGGAGGAGAGGACGATGAATCTACGCAATGCATTGGCCGGGATTTGTTCCGCGGCCCTGCTCGCGACGGGGCCGGCGTTGGCCGCCGGCAAGGCCAAGGATGCGGGGCTCGGTCACGACTACCGCACCTTCCATGCCGACGGCCGCGTCGAATACGGCAAGATCGGGGATTCCTACACGGCCGACCTGGTGATGTACCTGGCCGGCAACCAGTTCATGGTCATGGAAGAGTTGATGAAGGACTTTCAGGGGAAGAATCCGGACATCAAGACCGTCTATGTGGAAACGATCCCGCCCGGGCAGATCCTGAAGCAGCAGATTCTCAAACAGGGCGAGATCAACGGACAGAAGACGGCGCGCAATCCGGACCTGTTCGCCAGCGTCAATCTCGGGCACCTGAAGAAGCTGCGCAAAAAAGGGATCATGCACGACTACATGATCTACATCCACAACAAGCTCGAACTCATGGTGGCCAAGGGCAATCCGAAGAACATCAAAGGCCCGGAAGACCTGGCGCGCGACGACATCGTGCAGTCGCACCCGAATCCTCTCACCGAGGGCATCTTCAAGTTCTATGGCTCGCAGATGCTCAAGGACCTGGGCATCTACGACAAGGTGACGGGTGGCAAGAAGTGCCGGAGCTGCTGGGCGGTGCCGGGCAAGGTGTGGTTCACCTCCCGACACCATCGCGAGACACCCGCCCGCATCGAGGCCGGTGAGGCCGACGTGGGCATCGTGTGGGCCACCGAAGTCGCGTACGCCAAGGCGCAGGGCCGGCCGGTGGAAGGCGTGCCGATTCCAGAGCCATACAACATGGCGGACAAGGTGGGTTACGCCATCGGCATCTTGAAACCCGCGCGCAACCACTACAACGCCGTGCGTTTTCTGTCCTATCTCGGCACCCCGCGGGCCCAGGAGATCTATGCCAAGTACGGCTTCGTCAAGGCCACGGACAGCGAACTCAAACTCAAGCCCATCCCTGTGGACTGAGAGACTGAGCTCCTTGATGGATCCGGAGCGGAACTGAGGGGCGCGGGAAGCGCCCCTTTTTTATCGGACCGGTTCTTTCAGGCCGACACACCCGCACCGCAGCGGCGCGTTCCGAGTTCCAGATCCAGCTCGTGCAACCGCCGCGGTGTACCCACATCGGTCCAGCGCCCGCGGTGGTGCTCTCCCGTGACCCGGCGTCGGGCGATCGCCGCCCGCAGCCATGGGGCGAGCGGATGGCGCCCTTTCGGGCGCGTGGCGAACAAGGCCCGGTGGTACCAGCCGATGCCGGCGAAGGTCAGGCGCTCACCCCCCTGCGGTTTCAGCCGGCCGCCCTCCAGGGCGAAGTCGCCGTGTGGATGGTGCGGCGGATTGTCCACCAGCACCAGATGGGCCAGCGCCGTGCTGGCCATGCGGGGCGGTGTGAGGGGGTGGTCGGTCCAGACGTCCCCGTTGATCACCAGAAAGCGTTCCCCGAGCCAGGGCAGGGCGTTGACGATGCCGCCGCCGGTCTCCAGCGCCCCGGGCGGCTCGCGCAGGTAACGGATCCGCAGGCCCCAGCGCCGGCCTCCGCCCAGGGCCGCGGGGATCTTCGCGGCCAGGTGGGCAAGGTTGATCACGATCTCTCGGTACCCGGCGCGGGCGAGTTTTTCCAGGTGATGGACGATGAGGGGCCTGCCGGCCACCAGGAGGAGCGGTTTGGGCGTGTGATCGGTTAGGGGGCGCATCCGTTCGCCGCGCCCCGCGGCCAGGATCATCGCCTTCATGGCTCGCGCTCGGTGTCTTCGATGCGGCTTTCCAGGTCGAGTCCGCAAAGCAGATCGTGCAGCTCGCGGGTCTCCGGATAGCGCCCGGCGGCGCCCATGAGGTAGCGCAGGGTCTGCGGAATGTCCTTGAGGTAGCCGGGCTTGCCGTCCCGGTGCCAGAGCCGGGCGAAGATGCCGCAGACCTTGAGCTGGCGCTGAACGCCCATCAGATCGAACCAACGCACGAACTCCATCGGCGGGGTGCCGCGCAGCAGCCCTTTGTCCAGGAGCCGTTCGCGGTAGCCCTCCAGCCATTGGAGCTGCCGCCCGCGCGGCCAGGCGATGTAGCTGTCCTTGAGCAGGGAAACCGCATCATAGGTGACGGGCCCGCGGACGGCGTCCTGAAAGTCCACGACCCCCGGGGTGTCGCGCTCGGTGACCAGCAGATTGCGGGAATGATAGTCGCGGTGCACGAAGACCTGGGGCTGGGCCAGGGCCACGCCCACGAGCGACTCGAACGCGCGTTCCAGCGCGGCCTGCTGGGTCTTGTCCAACGTGACGCCGAGGTGCCGGTCCAGGAACCACGTGGGGAACAGCGTCATCTCATCGAGCAGCCGCGCCCGGTCGTAGGGTTCCAGGGTCCAGGCGGGCACGGCGGCGATGCGCGCCAGCGTGTCCAGGGCGAGTCCATAGAGCGTATCGGCGTTTTCCTCGTCGAGCGCATCGAGGTACAGCGTCTCGCCCAGGTCCTCGAGCAGGACGAGGCCGGCGGAGGGGTCTGCACAATGGACCGCCGGGACGTGGATGCCGGCCTCGGCGAGCAGACCGCCCACGTGCAGGAAAGGCCGCACGTCCTCGTGTTCGGGCGGCGCGTCCATCAACACGTACCGTTCGTCTCCCGCCCGCACCCGCCAGTACCGCCGGAAACTCGCATCCCCCGTCAGCGGCGTGACCGAGACGTCGGTGGCGCCCGTGCAGCGGCCGACGAACGCCTCCAGACGGCGGTGGTGGGTCTCCTGGCTTTCCATGGCTTGCGGTTCCATCGGGTATTCGGTGCAGGTGGGCCGGATGATCGATACCCGGCGGTGATCGTGACACAATGATCGGCAAAGGGCGCCCGGCAGTGCAAACGGGCCCCTTCATGCGACGATTTTCCTTCTGACGAGGATCAGCCAGCAAGGGGGTGACATGGATCCATATCGCGGCGCTTCGGGGGGTGGCGATGGGGAAAGAATCATGCGGCTCAGCGAGCCCTTGTACCGGGCCAAGGGTTGGATCAAGCTGTCGGCCGTGATGCTCATTCTGTACGGCGCGCTCACGGCGTTGAGCATCGTCGGGCTGCTCGTGGCCTGGCTTCCCATCTGGATGGGGGTGCTTCTGTGGCGGGCGGCCAAGGCCGCCGAGCAGGCGCACGATGCCAGCGACGAGGCGGCGCTGCTGGAGGTGCAGAACCGGCTGCGGACCTATTTCGTGGTCATGGGCGTGACGACCCTCATCGTGCTGGTGGTCACCGTGGCGCAGGTGTTGTTCATGGGGGGCATGATGTTCACGAACTGGGAGACGATGCAGGGCGCCATGCAGCAGGCGCAATGAGCAACCGCAGCCTGGGCCTGTCCGAGGCGCTGCACGCCTACCTGCTGGAGACGGGGGTGCGCGAGCCGCCGCTGCTGCGCCGCCTGCGCGAGGAGACGGCGCGCGATCCCATGGCGCGGATGCAGATCGCCCCGGAGCAGGGGCGGTTTCTGGGTCTGCTGGTGAGCCTGGCTGGCGCGCGTCGGGCGCTGGAGATCGGCACCTTCACCGGCTACAGCGCCTTATGGATCGCTCGGGCGCTGCCGCCGGACGGGCTGCTGGTGTGCTGCGACATCAGCCGGGAGTGGACCCGGGTGGCGCGTCGCTATTGGGCCGAGGCCGGCCTGGACGACCGGATCCGGCTGCGGCTGGGGCCGGCGCTCGAGACCCTGGACGAGCTGCTCGCCGCGGGCGAGCGGGGCAGTTTCGACTTTGCCTTCATCGACGCCGACAAACCGGCCTACCCGGACTATTTCGAACGCTGTCTGGACCTGCTGCGACCCGGGGGGCTGGTGGCGGTGGACAATGTCTTCTGGGACGGCGCCGTGCTCGATGCCGAGGCCCGTGACGACGACACTCGGGCCATTCGCGCGTTCAACGCCCGCCTGGCCCGGGACGACCGCGTGGAACTGAGCGTGATTCCAGTGGGGGACGGACTGGCCCTGGCGCGCAAGCGCTGACCACGGGCCTCAGCGCAGCCACCGGCCCAGCCGGCGCACGACGTGCACCCCGAGCGTCTCCATGCGGTGGGCCCGGAACCGGCGCATGGAAAAAGGCCGTCCGGCACGAGCCAACGTCTCGCGGTGCAGGCGCCAGAACGCCTCGCCGCGGGCCCGGTAGGGGCGCCTGGCCAGCAGGCGGTAGTACCGCTCGAGCAGGTTCTCCATCCGCGTTTGCAGCTCGTCCGGTTCCAGAAACTCGGGGCCGTAGCGGGCCAGCAGGTCGATCTGCTGGAGGGGCAGGCGGAGCAGGGGCTGCGCCACGGTGCTGGTGGCCGAGTCCTCGTGGCGGCGGACGAAGGTGAGCACCTGGTGCACGAAGCCGAAGTCCGTCTCGCGCAGGAGTTCGTAGAGCACCTGCACGTCGGCGTGCGGTTCGCGACCCGGGTAGAAGGGGTCCCGGGCCCGCACCAGGTCGGAGCGGATCAGCAGGCTGCTGGGCGAGAGGAAGGGATAGGCGGTTCCCAGCAGCACGAGCCTGGCCAGCGCCCTGCCGGAAAGCCGCGCGCTGGGATAGGGAAGCCCGTCGCAGGCCACTCGGTCCCCCCATTGACTGTAGGCGCCGACCAGCCCCACCCCGGGGTGTCGCTCGCCGATCTCGACCATGGCGCGCAGGCAGTCGGGGAACAACATGTCGTCCGCGTGCACCACCTTGCACCACACGCTGTCGGGGGCGAGCTGTCGCATGGACCGGTTGAGGTTGTCGATGAGCGGCAGCGTCTCGGGGTTGCGCAGGAGCCGGATGCGGGGGTCCCGTTCAGCGAATCCGGCGGCGATTTCGTGGGTGCGGTCGGTGCTCGCGTTGTCGAGGATCACGTACTCCCAGTTGGAGTACGTTTGCCGGAGCACGCTTTCGATGCACGCTTCGAGGTAGGCTTCCCCGTTGTAGACGGGAGTCACCACCGAAACCAAGGGTTGCGCGGACATGGGGCGAGACGAAGGTGGAGATGGGCCGGAGTCTAACAGCCCGCCGCGGGCCGTTGGATGACCCGATTCACGCAACCAAGGCCGCGCCGGCGGTCGGGAGATCTGCGCCATGAAACTAACGAGACCTCGCAGGCGCCTGCTGCGCTGGGTGCTGCACCGCGCCGGTCGGGGGCTGCCCCGCAACGCCGCCCTGCGCTGGGCCGCCCGGCAGGTGCCCCCGCTCTACGGCGGCGTCCAGCTCAGCCGGCTCACGGAGCGAGGCTTCGTCTCGCCCGAGGCCGAGGTGTATCACCCCCTCCTGGAACTGGGGCGGCACTGCTTCCTCGCCGAAGGCGTGCTCGTCTATCAGGACCGGGACGGCGGTGCGGTGCGCCTCGCAGACGCGGTGCACCTGCATCGGCACGTGACCATCCAGACGGGGCAGGGCGGGTCGGTTGCCATAGGCGAGGGAACGCACGTCCAGCCGCGCTGCCAGTTTTCGGCCTATCTCGGCCCGATCCGTGTCGGGCGGCGGGTGGAGATCGCCCCGGCCTGCGCCTTCTACTCTTACAACCATCGCGTGGCGGCCGGCACGCCGGTACGCGAGCAGCCCCTCACCACCAAAGGGGGCATCACGGTGGGAGACGACGTCTGGATCGGCTATGGGGCGATCCTGCTGGACGGGGTCTCGGTGGGGGACGGCGCGGTCATCGGAGCCGGCTCGGTGGTCACCCGCAGCGTGGAGCCCGACGCCATCGTGGCCGGCAACCCCGCGCGGGTGATCGGCAGGCGATCCTGAACCCCATGGCCCACGGCCTCATGTGGGGAGCGGCGCGACGGGTCTCCTTGCGGTGGGTGCGGCGGGCCCGCTGGGCGTGGCTGGCGGCGGCGGTCTTGGCAGGGTGTGGGGGAGACGGCGGGCCGCGCGCCCCATGGCCGCCGGCCGGCACGGTGCAAATCGAGGTGCTGGACGAGGCGGGGCTCCCGGCGGACGCGCACGGGGTGGCCCTTCGGGTCGCGGACGGGCCGTGGACCGTGTTGCGGTCCGTGGCCCCGGGGCGTTACGCGGCCGGGGTCCCCGACGGCGCGGGGGGCGTGGAGGTGGCGGTGCGCTGCGATGGTCGGGAGGCGGCCTCCCGTCTCATCGTCCATGCCTTCGCCCTGGACGAAGGCCGGCGCCTCGTTGTGAGCTACTGCCGCGCCGTGGCCCACGAGACCTGGAAGGTGAGGCTCCGCGCGCGGCTGCCGGCTGCCGCCGTGCGGCTGGCGGCGGCGGGCAGCGGGGCGCCCGCTGGGGTCTTCGGTGTCTTTCCTCCCGGCGGCCGGGCGGAACTGGAGTTGCCCACCACGGACCGTTCCGGAACGGTGCAAACGCTTGCCTTGCTGGCCTCGGATGCGCACGGCACCCCGCAGGCCCTGGCGGTCGAGCGCGCGGTGGACGTGCTCGACCGCGCCTCGGGTGTCGAGCTCGATCTCTCCGATCCGGGCCCAGGCCTGCGAGCCGGGGTGCCCTTGGACGTGTCGTGGTCGCCGGCCGGTTGGCGCGCGGCCTATCGCCTGCATTTGCTCACGGCGTCCGGAGCGAAGCTGGTGCTGCAGGAGGGGGTGGGCGCGCTGCACGCCTCCCTCGTGGTCCCGGTGCCGGCGGCGGGCGGGGCGGCCGATTCGGACTGGCTGGAACTCTATGTCGAAGCGGCCGCCGATGACGGACGCTCGGTGTACAGCCGGTTGCACAGGCGGGTGACCGCCCCTCCGGCGGGCTTTCACATGGATCTCCCCCTGCCGTTTTGGCCGTCGGGGTACCGGCCGGTGTTCTCCAGCGGTCTGGTGTTTCCGGGGCTCGTCGACAACGCCCCGGGTCATGCGGGTTACCGCTTTCGGGCGATGCGCGCCGGCGATGCGCGGGAATGGGAACTCGACGTCTCCGACGGCTACCTGTCCGCCGCCGGACGAACGGCCTATGGGCCGCCCGCGCTGGAGCATGTGCCGGGTTTTGGGGATTTCTGGTGGCCGGCGCCGGGGGAACGGGTGGTGTTCGATGTCTTCAGCGGCGGTTTCGAAGGCGTGGATTGGCAAGGCTACATCCTGGCGCCGCCACCCATCGGCAATTTCCGGCATCTGCCGCGCGAGGGACAGCGCGTGCGCGTGTCCCGCATCCGCGGCGCATTCGTGGCCGGCCGCTGAGGGCCGAGGTCGGATCTCGGGTATTCCACCGCCTTACACGGCATCCCGGCCGGACCTCTCGGCGCGGGAAAGACCATTCCCGCCGCTTGCTTGACCGGCGTCAAATTTCCGCACTTGGTCTCAGGGTCCGCCATCCCCATTCCATCCATCGACGAGCGGTGTGGGTTTGCTCGCCCGGGCGTACCGGCGTCGCGGACCGCAGGGCTCGCGTTGGAAACCTGGAAGTTCGTGGAGGTGATCCGTGAAGCGATGTTGGGTAGCCCTGGCCTGCGGTGTGGGCATGTGGGCCACGGGGGTGCAGGCCTATACGATGGGTACGTACAGTGCGGGCGTGCTGGTGCCTTACGCGGTCCACGACGGACCGGGCGAGACCACTGCCGTGGGGCTGGTCACGGGCGATGTCTCGACCTGCCCCTTCTATTCCTATATCAGCCCCAGCCCCTTACCCTCACGGTCGGAGACGGCGAACATCGAATGGTTCTTCTTCGATGCCGATTCCAACGTGCGGCAGCGGGGGCGGATCGAAGTGACGCACAACGATGTGTATCCGTTCGTTTGGGCGTTGCACAGCGATCCGGCGCTCCAGGGGGTGGAGGGCTATCTGCTGTTCATCCTCGACACCGACAACATCGGGCGCCTGGACCGGGACGAGGGGCGGGGCGCCTGTCTCACGGCGGAGGCCTTCTTCGCGGTCGTGGGGGAGGGCGATGCCGCCTACATCCCCACATGGCCCGTCGAGGCCTACGATTTCGCCGAGGTGCGGGAGACGGGACATCTGTACCTGCGCACCATGGGGCCCGATAGCCTGACGCGCCTCTCATCGGGGGCGCCGGACCTCTATCTGGGGAACTATACTGATGCGCACGGTGAGCCGGCGGTGTATACGCTGCGCTATTCCATCGGCAACGGCGACAGCACCCGGATCATTTTGTGGTCGGCCGAGGATATCGGCGGCATCCACACCGTGGACATGTTCGACGACGAGCAGAACCGCAAGTCCGTGAACATGCCGCTTCCCCATGCGGAGCTGAACGTGGTGGATCCGGCCGGCTTCTTCGGCGTCCCCGCCGATTTCGTCAACGGTTTCATCCGGTGGGCGGCGCCGCACTCGGCGGGCAATCAGGTGCATGTCAGCGCCGACTGCGATCCGGCCCCGGGTCTGCCCAGCAGCGGCACTTACACCGATCACGGCTGTGATGGCAACGGCGTGGTGTCGTTCTCCATCATCCAGTCGCCGGTGCTGGGCGCGCGTCAGACGATCCTCAATGCCGGCCGCATGGTCTCCCCGTAGCAGGTCGTGTGAAAAACTGTTGCGTGATTCGCCTGCCGCCTTGCGCGCTGTGCTCGCCTCCTCGCCTATCCACAGGATAGGTGTCGGTCGTTGGGCTGCGTACGCTTGTATCCGAGCCCCTCGCGACGTTTTTCAACCGCCCGCCGGGGGATGTCCGTTTGGGGCGCCGGGCCCGCACCCGGCCGCGCCGTTGACATGGGTCAAGCAGCTCCATGCGCCGCCTTGCAAAACTCCATGGGTGGAGAGGGTTTCCACGGGCTCTTCGCCGTCCGTCCCGCCATCCCACCCAAGCCGGTGCGTCCGCTCCGAATCCTACCGATGCAATCAGACTGAGGTGTAGTCATGAGTATCCGAGTCGCATCCACCGCTTTCGCAACCTTGGCCGTGGCCGCCGCGGCCTGGGCCAACGGCCCGACCGGCGCCGCCAAGTTCGGCGTCGTGTCCCAGGGCGTGCTCGTGCCTGGCGTCTTCTATTCCAGCGCCCAGGACACCAGTGCCGTCGGGGTGACGAGTCTGTGCCCCAGCGCGGAGGTGTATTGGGCGTTCGCCGACCAGAACGACCAGGTGCTCGACCGCGGCCGCTTCCATCTTCCGCAGGCGCAGACGCGGGCCTTCGTGCTGGCCCAGGAGCTGGGGACCGAGGCGGCCGGCCGATTCGGCACGCTGGCTTTCGTGGCCGACGCCAACGGGGACGGCGAGCTGCGGACCGACGATGCGCCCTGCCTGGTCGCCGAGGCGTTCCACGCCAACCTCGCCAGCCAGGACGCCGTCTACATCCCCGTGTGGCCGTTCAACGCATCGGACATCCGGGGATTGCCCATGCTCCCGCCGCCGCCGGATGGGATCGAGCATCTGTCCGCCCTGGACCCCAACATGCTCACCACCCTGCACAGCGGTATCGTGGACCCTCCCGGACCGGGCAGCAACCTGGTCATGGCGCGGTATTCCATCACGGGGGAGGACAGCACCCGGCTGGTGGTGTGGTCCGCGGACGACCTCTCGGGCAGCTACCAGGTGGACGTGAGCCATGCCAACGGGACCGTGGGCAGTGTCACTCTCCAGCTCACCCATCCCCACCTCAACGTGATCGATGTGGGTTCCATCCCGGGTTTTCCGGCGAATTTTACCAACGGCTTGCTGGCCGCAGGCATCCCGGACGACGCCGATGGCGACTATGTCGACCTGCACTTCGACGGCACCGGCCTGGCGGTCTATACGGTGATTCACTCCCCGGCGCTGGGCGCTGCGCAGACCATCCTCGCCACTGCGGGGCAGTGAGGCGTTCCGTGTCCCCCTTGTGAAGGAGGTAGCTCATAATGCGGCGATGGTTTGGTGTCATTCTCGGGCTGGTCTCGCTCTTCGGCGCCGTTGCGAAACTTCGGGCCGATGCGCAGATGGTTGCCCAGGGCTACGTGGTACCGGGCGTCTATTACGCGGATCTGGGGAATACGAGCGCGGTCGGCTTGACCAACGTGTGCAGGTTCAATATCGCCGTGTACTGGGTACTCGCCGACGCGGACGACACGGTGCGGGCGCGGGGCGGCTTCGTCCTGGAAAAAGAGCATGTGGTTCCGTTCGTGCTGGCGGCACTCAGCAGGCAGGTTTCGGCGGACCCCGCCGCCCAGGCGGCCACCCTTCCGCCTTACGAGCGCGGCGTGCTGATTTTTGCCGCCGACACCGATGGAGACGGTGCGTTGCGCGCCTCCGATCGCGCTTGTCTCTTGGCCGAGGCCTTCCATGCGGACGTCGTCGCCGGAGACGCCGTCTACATTCCCGTGTGGCCGTTCAGCGCTGAAGACATCCAGCCCATTCCGCGGATCTCCCCGCCCTTTCCACCCGCGGGCATCGACGATCTTTCCAACATGGGGGCGGCACCGCTCACCACCCTGAGCAGCGGCATCGTCGATGAGGTGGGCCAGCCAGGGGCCGTCGGCTATGCCCGGTTTGCGCTCGGGGGCGAAGACCGCACGTCCGGGTACTCCAGGGAGAAATATGGCCTGTCGGGGAAGGTCGTCTGGACCAGAGTGGTCTTGCCCGACTGCCGGGGTCCCAGGATCGTGACCACGGGGTACTCCGCGGCGCATTCGACCAGTTCTTTCGTGATATCGCGCTCGATCATGCCCTTTACAGCCTGCTTCTGTGCAAATCGCAAGTGGAACTTTTGATTTACACAAATTTTATCTTTAATGTGTCGAGATTATTAGCACTTCCAAAGCAAAATCTCAAAGGGCATTCCAGTACCTCCTCACCATCCACCCGTCCCGACACCTTCGTCCGTGCGCCGGAAAGTATTGGCTGACACCGGTGATCCGGTTCCTGGCTCCTTGTGCGTGGTTGGCGGATTTGGGGTGCCCCTGGAATAGATTGGAGACACATTTGCTCGGACCGATGAGGCTGAGAGGAGGTGTCCATGACGGAGGGAAGGCGCCCGAAGCGCTGGTCGGCGCTCTCATGAGGGACAAGGAGCTGCTGGAGATGCGGATCGCACGGTTCGAGGGTGAACTCCCTTTCTTGATGCGGAGGTCGAATCCGTGAGCCGGGCCTGTTCGGTCTCCGCACGTCGTGTCTATGGCAAGGCCCGGGTATGCGGGCTGTGGCCCGCTCGACGCACGATGCGCGCCAGGCGAGGGCTCGCCGAGCGGTTGCACCGGCCCGCCGAGGCGTTGGGGTTCATGGGGGAAGGCTACCGCAAGGTGTGGGCGCGCCTGCGATACAAGGGGATTTCGGTGTCGAAGGAGCGGGTGCGGCGCCTGATGCGCGAACATGGATTGCAGGCCCCCCATCGCGACGGCACCGCCCGAGGGCCGAAGGTCCATGACGGGACGATCATCCCCGGGGCGCCGAACCGGATGTGGGGCACCGATGCCACGCAGGTGATGACCCGGCAGGAGGGCATGGCCACGGTATTCGTGGCGCTCGATCACTTCGTGGGTGATGTGGTCGGCATCCACGCGGCCCGGCCTGGCACCCGTTTCGAGGCCCTAGAGCCGGTTCATCAGGGGATCCGCGAGCATTTCGGTGAACTGGAGGCGGGTGTGGCCCGCGGTCTGGTACTGCGCCACGACCAGGGTTCGCAGTACATGAGCCATGCCTTCCAGCGGGAGCTGAAGTTCCTTGACATCGAATCCAGCCCGAGCTTCGTCAAGGCGCCGGAGGGCAACGGGGTGGCCGAGCGGTTCATCCGCACCCTGAAGGAGCAGCTCCTGTGGGTGCGGACCTTCGACACGGTGGAGGAGCTGCGCCAAGCGCTGCTCGACTTCAAGGAACGCTTCCACCGGCATTGGCTGCTGCAGCGGCATGGTTATGCCACCCCCGCCCAGGTGCGGGCCGCCCATGCGCCCGTGGCGGAGGCAGCGTGAATTTGTGCGAAATAGTGTCCAGGATTTCGGGGGCTTTACAGACCTTCTATCGTTTCCCGGCGCCGCACTGGCGGCGGATTCGGACCAACCACCCGCTGGAGCGGATCATGCGGGAGATTCGGCGAAGGACCCGAGTGGTTGGCGCCTTCCCCGATGGAAAATCGGCATTGATGCTGGCCGCCGCCCGGCTGCGACACCTTGCCGGCACGCAGTGGGGAACGAAGCGTTATCTGAGAATGGATTTGCTGCGCGATCTCGAATCAGCCGAGACCTGCGTGGCATGAACCCGGATCGGAGTCACCGCCGAACAAATGTGCGAAAAATTCTGGATACAACCAGTTCTTCAAGTCGGACGTGCTCCTGAAGCTGCCCAGCGGCAAGGAGCGCGCGAAGCCGACGGTGGAGAAGACCAAGCGGGTGCTGAGGATGTTCCTGGTTTGGGCCCAGGAGACGGGCCGCATCGAGAAGCTGCCCCTGCCCAAGGGCACGCCCATGGGCCGGAGCCTGAAGAAAGGCAAGGACGATGACGAACACAGCCGCGAGCGCGCTACGAGCGGTGCCGGGGCCTGACAAATCGGCAGGAGAGCCGATTTGCACGGCCGAAGGCCGCCCCGCAGGGGTGCGGCACATGGATGTGCCGCATGAACCCCTCGAGCGGGCCGTCCTGGCCTTCGGCCGCAGGCTGGAGGCGGAGGGACGCTCCCCGAACACGGTGAGCGCATACCTGCGGGACCTGCGCACGCTCGCCGGGGTACTGGCCGCGAGGCGTCCCGGGCTCACCCTGGAGCGGGTGACCTCCACGATGCTCGACGAGGCGCTCACGGATCCGGCCGTGACCACGACGCCGGACGGCACCCAGCGCTCCGCCGCATCCCTGCACCGGTCCAAGGCCGCGGTGCGGTCGTTCTTCGCCTGGGCCGAGGAGACGGGGCTCGTCGCGGAGAATCCCGCCCGGTCGGTCACCTTGCGCAGGCTTCCCCGCACGCCGCCGGGGTTCCTCACAGAGGCCGAGAAACGCCGCCTGCTCAAGGAGCTCCGCGACCGGTCGTCCGCCGTCGCCCGGCGGGACAGGGTCATCGTCGAGCTGTTTCTGGGAACCGGCATCCGGCTCCAGGAACTCGTCTCCCTGGACGTCGACGGCGTGGACCTGGACGCGAAGCATCTGCGTATCCGCGCCAAGGGCGACGTGCCGCAGGTGAAGTTCCTCAAGTCCAATCTCCGCTCCCTCCTACGCCGGTACCTCGCGGAGCGCCGCCGGCAGGGAACCGCCGACCCGGCGCTCTTCCCCTCCAACCGCGGATCGCGCATCTCGGCCCGGCAGGTGGCGAACCGCATCAAGTTCTGGCTGGCCAAGGCGGGGATCGACAAGGACATCGGCCCCCACGGCCTGCGGCACACCTTCGCCACCCACCTGTACGCCGCCGCGTCCGACCTGCTCGTGGTCAAGCGGGCGCTCGGTCACCGGGACATCTCCACCACGGAGATCTATACGCACCTGGTGGACGGAGCCCTTGAAGAAGCCCTCGAGCGGCTTTGACTCGGGCCGTCCATGGCCCTCGCCCTCCGGGCGTGCCCTCGGCACGTCCAAATCGGCTGTCCTGCCGATTTGTGACGGGCTAGCGGCCCCGGGAACCCAGCGGTCCTTCGGGACCGCGTTCCCGTTCCAGGCCGCGCCACGGATCTTTCAATCGACAACGACGGCGCTTGGTGATACATTGTATTTACGAGGAACGCTGATACTGGAGGTGTCGTCATGGTCAAGCGCCTGACGAAACACGGGAACAGCCTGGCGCTCGTCATCGACCGGCCGATACTGGAGCTGCTCAAGATCGACGTGGACACGCCGCTCGAAATCTCCACGGACGGGCAAGTCCTGGTCGTCTCTCCGGTCCGTGACGCCGAGCACCAGAGGAAGTTCGAGAAGGCCCTGGAAAAGGTGAACCGGAAATACGGTCGCGCCCTCAAGCGCCTCGCGGAATGATCCATGTCCCCCGTTTTCCTGAATCTCAGCGAGGTGTTGCGCATCCACCGCGACCAGATCGAGCGCTACGGCGGTGAACCCGGTATCCGGGACCTCGGCCTCCTGCAGTCGGCTCTCGCCATGCCGGCGGCGGGGTTCGGGGGGCGCTTCCTGCACAATGACCTGTTCGAGATGGCCGCGGCCTACCTTTTCCATATCACCAGGAACCACCCATTCGTGGACGGGAACAAGCGGACCGGCGCGGCCTGCGCGCTGGTTTTCCTCGAACTCAACGACATCGAGATCAATGCAAGCGAGGACGAGCTGGTAGAGATCGTCACCGCCGTGGCCGAAGGCAGGGCGGAGAAGGAGGCCATCGCCGATTTCTTCCGCAGGCACGTGTAAAACGACGCCCTATTCTTCTGCTAAGGCGACACCCAGATTTACGCACCTTCCCTCGGGGTGAAAGCCCCGATAAACCTGCCCGGCGAGCCCTGTTCGAGAGGCGGAGAGCGCCGTGGCCAGACTGTCCCGGGAGGAGCGTATGACGATCAAGGTGCTGACCGACAAGGGAGTATCGAACCGTGAAGCGGCCCGCCTGCTGGGCGTGAGCGAGGGGACCGTGCGTTACCATCGCCGGCGCATGGCAGCCGGCGTGGTGGATGGCCGCACCCAACAGCAGCCCGTGGCGGCGTTCTGGCGGGAGGCGATCGAGGCGTATCTGGAGGCTCGCGATGAGCCGTCCCCGTCTAACAGGATGTTGAAAAATCCCGATCGAATACGGCCAACTCTATCCACGCAGAAAACCTGCACCACCGTATTCAGCAGACAACTGCGTATTTTGACTGGATTCGGGTGATTTTCTGCCCAAAATCCGTGTTTCAGGCACATCAACCCTCTGGATGACACGCATCAGCATGACACCACCCCCAGATTGCGCATCCGAACCAGATTGTAGGCCGCCAGGGTCAGCGTGAATTGAAACTCCAGCTTCTCCTTGCCCACAAACCGGCTCTTGCGCAAACCACCCACGGTCTTCAACCAGCCAAAGACCTCTTCAATCCGCTTGCGGATCTTCTGGCTTTGCCGGTAACCCGGGTGGCGGGTCGTGCGTCCGTCAATCGCCGACGAGCGCCGGGTGTCATTCTGGGCCACGTGGGGCGTGATATTCCGCTCTCGCATCCGCGCCACGAAGTCCCGCGTGTCGTAGTTCTTGTCCGCGCC
>JALSSO010000087.1 GCA_026984215.1 Gammaproteobacteria bacterium
TTCGCCGCCAACAGGAGTAGGAAAATCGCTCTCACGCGTCCACCATCATGGCCAAGCCCTCCAAAACCAGATCCGGCACGGTTTGTACGGCGAGCCGGGTGTGCCGCGCCAACCAGTGGGCGTCTCCGCCACAGACCATGACGGCCGCGGCCCCGCCGAGGGTTTCGCGCATTTCCGCGACCACGGCCTCCACGCCCGCGACCACCGCCCGGCACGCGCCCGCCTCCACGGCGCCGCGGGTATCCCGAGCCAGCACGGGCGGGCAGGCAGGTTCGGCCGCCACGCGCACGTTCACACCCCGGGTGCGGGTCCCCAGCGCAGTCAGCATGGCCCGGATTCCGGGCAGGATCACCCCCCCGCGGTGACGCCCACGGTGGTCGAGGGCGTCCACGGTAACGGCCGTGCCGCAATCGACCAGGATACAAGCCCGCCCCCACCGTGCCCACGCGGCCACCAAACCAACGGCCCGGTCCACTCCCAGGGTGTCCGGGTCGTCGTAACCGAGGCGCACACCGAAGGCTTCGGCATCGGCGGGCCGCACGAAACGGATCGGCACCGGGCAGGCCTCCAGCAGCTCTCGTTCCAGTTCCGAGCCCAGCACGCTGCACACGGCCACCGATTCGGGCTCGAACAGCCGGATGGACTCCAACACGGCCGCCGCCCGACTCGCCCCCTCGGGCCACTCCCGCGCCGCAGGACGGCCCGCGCCGCCGGGGACGCACAACGCCCATTTCATGCGCGTGTTTCCCAGGTCCAGGAGCAGCCGGCTCACGCCTTCAGCACCCAACGGTCTTCCAGCGTGGTGAGATGCCGGATCCCTTCTGCGGTCGCCACGCGCAACCGCCCGTCGGCGTCCACACCCCGCGCGACCCCGGTGATGCCACCGTCTGGAAGCCGGATCCGGCAGCCGCGCAACGCATCCCAAGCCGACCAGCGTTCCGCCAGTAACTCCCCAGGGGCGTTGCGCGCGAGCTCCCCGGCCCGGATCACCGCGGCGATCACCCGGGCCACCCATACCGCCCGGGAATCCGGCACCATGCCGTCGAACACCGCATGCAGATCGGCCACCGGACGCCCCAGTGCACGGCGCTGGTCCGCCGGCAGCCGGAGGTTCAGCCCCACACCCACCACCACGCCGGGCGTCCCGCCGCGCATCACCACCCCCTCGCTCAAGACACCGCCCAGCTTCGCGCCGCGCCAGAGCAGGTCATTCGGCCATTTGAGCAGGATGTCCCCGGCCCCCGCCGCCCGCAGCATCTCCGCCAGGGCGATGCCCGTCCACAGCGCCACCCGCGGGCGCAGCCGCGGCTCCCGCGCCGCATGGTCCAGAACCGAAACATAGCAGTTTCGCCCGGGCGGGGAACACCAGGCGCGGCCACCACGCCCCCGGCCCCGCGTCTGCGTGTCCGCCACGCACACGGTGACCGGCGCCGCGCCCCGCCGCGCCTGGCGAAGCAACTCCGCATTGGTGGAATCGATCCGGCCATAGATCTGCACCGAACGTACGTCAGCGACGCGCAGCGCGCGCAGTGCTCCACGAACCGCTTCGGTACTCAGGGGCAGCGTCGTTGCGAGCGGTTGGGTCGGACCGAAACTGCGCGTATCTCCGCCGAGCGGCATCGCCCTCCAGGTCACAGCCACCTATAATCAACCGGTCATTCTATACGCAGGCACATGTGCGGCCAGGGGCCCAGGGACTGCCGAACGGATCGTGAGCGACCGATGCATGTCGCGCTTCGCCAACGCAAGGGGATTCCGATGTACCACCGGATGGCTGCAATGGCGGGCCTGATCGCCACCGTGGCGGTGCTTCCCGCCCAGGCGGCGGGAACCCGGTATCACATCTACAAGGACAAAGACGGCACGGTCTGGTTCTCCGACCGCCTACCCAACACGCGATACACCTACCTGGGATCGCGCACCATCGGATGGGGGCGTCCACCTGCACACGTCAACTGCGGCAATGTCGAGGCCCGCGCCAAATCCCTGGCCGAGACGATCCGCCGCTATGCCCGCCGGCATGGGCTGGATCCAGCGCTGGTCAAGGCCATCATCCACGTGGAATCCTGTTTCGACAAACGAGCCGTCTCGCGCGTCGGCGCCCAGGGGCTCATGCAGCTCATGCCGGACACCGCCCGCCAGCTCGGCGTGCGTGACGACGAGGTCTTCGATCCGGACAAGAACATCGAGGCCGGGGTCCGTTACTTCCGTCAGATGCTGGAGAGCTTCAAGGACCTGGACAAGGCGCTGGCCGCCTACAACGCGGGACCGGGGGCGGTGAAAAAATACAACGGCATCCCCCCCTTCCGGGAAACACAGAAATACGTGCGGCGGGTCCGCGCCCAGTACCAGCGTTATCGCAGCGAAGCGTCCAAAGGCTAGCCTGCGACGCCCCCCGGTCCCCGACAGCCTGACCGGAGATCCGCCAAGCGCCCGCGGACCGTCCTGCCGGCCCCAGTCAGAACGCGACCCCGAAGGAAGGGTCTTCGGCCCCCAGCGGCTTGGGCAGGTCGGCGAGTTCCGCGGCCGTGCTCACCGGTCCCGCTGGAAACAGCTCGTAGAGGTACTTGCGCCCACCCTTTTCCTCGAACGCGGACCACAGCTCCTCGGCGATGTCCCGTGCCTTGGGCGTGCCATTGGCCTGCGCATAGCGGATGCGCACCAGGTCGATCACCTTCCAATGGTCCTCCGTCAGCTCGATGCCCCTGTCCCTTGCCCGGGCCTCGATCGCTTTGCGGGCCTCCCGCTCCGCCGCCTCCGTATGGCCCAGTACGCTCAATACGCTTTCCATCGTGCTCGCCTCCACCTCGTTGCGGATGAATTTCCGTGCCCGCTGCACGGAACCCAGAATCTACCGCTTACTGCGTGGGGCTTGCCTGGATGCAAATCAAGCCTCCCTCCCCAAAGCGGCTTCGGCCCGCTGCCGCGCCGTGTCCAACGCGCGCCCCAGACGATCCAGTAGCCCGGGATCCACCTCGCCGAAGGCCGCCCTACGTTCCAGGTGTATCGGTTCGCCCACGGCCACCGCCACCCGGGTGAACGGCCGCGGCACCATGAACCGGCACCAGGTGGGCAGGAACCACGCCCCACGCGCCGCATAACTCATGGGCACGATCGCCGCACCCGCCAGGCGCGCCAGCATCACCGCACCCGGCTTGAAAACACCAGCCGGTCCCTGCGAGCCGTCGGGGGTCAGGATCGGCCACAGCCCCTCCCGGGAGACCGAGAGGTAGAGGTCACGCAGCGCCTGGGCACCGGTCCGATTGGCCGACCCCCGGATCGCCCGGGCGCCCAGCCGGTGGACCAGCCGCGCGCCCAACTCCCCATCCTTCGACGGACTGACGAGAAAGGCCAAACGTCCCGAACCGCCGTATCGTGTCAAGAGATAGCGCACCGTGAACAACTGGCGCTGGTGCCAGAAGCAGAAGATCATCGGCCGGCCCCCGGCCTCCAGCGCATCCAAGTGCTGGGCGCCCTCCACGGCCACTATTCGACAACTGCGCCAGTACACGCGCAGCACGGCGCTCAGCACCGGCGGGGCGGCTGCGTTGAGCAGGCGCCGTCCGCGCGACTGCGCCGCTTCCGGCGCCCTGCGATTGGATGCGTGGCCGCTCATGGGACCGAGAACGATAGGCGCCCAGGCGCCCGATTTCCACCACCCTCGGGGAAACCGCGCTTCCCCGACCGGCAAGCAGCGCCGACCGAATACGTCCCTTTGGACTTCGCCCGCTGGCGCCGCGGCGCCCGACATTCAGGCTAGAATGCGGCGACGACCGCATGCCGCAATGATCCAACATGCCCTCCGAACCCCGGATGCCGCTTCCGCCCGGACCGTCCGACCCCTTCGACGTCAACGTGGACGAAGCCACGTTCCGCGTCCTCCCCGAATGGATGGAAACCTACGGGCCCGTGGTCCGCACGGTGTCCCCACATGGGGCCGACGACTGCTACGTGGTATTCGAGCCGGACTTCATTCAGCGGATCCTGGTGAGCCATCACCGCAATTACGTGAAAGGCCGTGGCTTTGAACGGGTGAAGATGCTGCTCGGCAACGGCCTCATCGTCAGCGAGGGCGAACACTGGCGCCGGCAGCGGCGGATGCTGCAACCGGCCTTCCAGCGCCCGAGCGTGGCCCGTCTGAGCGGCGTCATGCGGGCGGTGACCGGGCGCTGCCTCCGACGCTGGCGGGCGGCGGCCGAAGCAGGCCAAGTCTTGGACATGACCCGGGAGACCAGCACCTTCGCCCTGGAGGTGATCCTGGAGTCCATTTTCGGCGAGGACCTGAAACGGTTTCGCGACGACGCCGGGAGCACGCCCTTCCACATGCTCGTGGACGAGACGGTGCGCGACCTGCAGCTCGCCGTACGCTTCCGGGCGCTGCGCCGGGAAGTGCTGCAACTCGCCGACTGGCGCCGCAGGCGGGGCATCGAACGCGCGGACTTCCTCGGCCTGTACCTCGCCGCCCGTGATGCACAGACCGGCGCGCCCATGAGCGACGAGGCCCTCGTGGACGAGGTGATGACCCTCATCGTCGCCGGCCACGAGACCACCGGCGTGACCCTGAACTGGATCTGGCACCTGCTCGCACACCACCCCCAGGCCGAGGCCCGCCTGCACGCCGAGGTGGACACCCTGGAAGGCGCCGCGCCCCCGCGTTTCGAAGACGTCCCACGACTGCCTTTCGCGCGCCGCCTCATGGACGAGGCCCTGCGGCTCTATCCGCCGGTGTGGATGTTCACGCGCCGCGCGCTGGCCGAGGACCGGCTGGGCGACTGGGCCGTACCGCCGGGCACCCAGATCGCCCTGCCCGTGTACTGCGTGCATCGCCATCCCGCCCATTGGGAGGAACCGGAGCGCTTCGATCCGGACCGTTTCCTGCCCGAGCGGGTGCGGGCCCGGCATCGCTACGCCTACTTCCCCTTCTCCATGGGCGCGCGGCGCTGCACGGGGGAGGTGTTCTCGCACGTCGAGATCGCCATCCACCTGGGCTGGATCGCCCGCCATCTGCGTTTCGAGCCGCTGGGGCCCGCAACGGTCCCACTGGACCCCGGGGTGAACCTGCGCCCGCGCGAGGGCATCCGGCTGCGCCCCCTCCTCCGCACCCGGGCCTGACGCCGCGTCCCCGCCGCCGGCACACGAGCCCGCGGGTTATCATTCGGCCTCCTGCGCAACCAAATTCCCAGGGAGACCATGACCGAGCGCCTACCCGACCTGCTCCATCGCGCCGCCGCAAGCGGTGCGGCCGTCCATCTGATTGACGACGCCGAGACCGAGCGGGTCATCGCCTACCGCCAGTTGCTGGACCGGGCCCGGCTGCACCTCGCCCGACTGCAGGCCGCCGGCGCGCGCCCCGGCGACGAGGTGATCCTGTACGTGAAGGGGCTGGAGGCCTTCCTGAACGGGTTCTGGGCCGCGGTGCTCGGGGGGATGGTCCCGGTCCCCGTGGCCGTGGGCAACACGGACGAACACCGCCGCAAACTGCTGCGGATCTTCGGGCGGCTGCGCCGACCCTGGGTATGGGCCGAACGCGCGCCCCTCGGCCGGGCCGCCGAGCTGGGCGGTGATGGAGGCCTGCCGGAAGGCTCGGCACTGCAGACCCGGACCATCGACGCCGAAGCACCGCCCGGACCCGCCCCAGCCACGCCCTGGGACGGCGGGCGGGCCTCGGACACCGCCCTCATCCAGTTCTCCTCCGGCTCCACCGGTCAACCCAAAGGCGTGGTGCTCACCCATGCCAACCTGCTGAGCAATTTGCGCGCGATTCGACTGTGCGCTCGTCCCAGCCCTTCCGATACCGCCCTGGGCTGGATGCCGCTGACCCACGACATGGGATTGATCGGCTTCCATCTCACGCCGCTGGCCGCCGGCATCGACCAGTGGCTGATGCCCACCGACCTGTTCGTGCGCCGCCCCACCCTGTGGCTGGACAAGGTGGCCGAGCACCGCATCACATTCACCTGCTCGCCCAACTTCGGTCTGCGTCATTACCTCAACGCCGCGCAACGGCACGGCCACTCCCCACCGCCCCTGGATTGCGTGCGCCTGATCTTCAATGGCGCCGAACCCATCTCCGTGCCCCTCGCGCGCGAGTTCCTCGCCTACCTGGCTCCGGCCCGGCTGGATCCCCACAGCATGTTTCCCGTCTACGGGCTGGCCGAGGCCAGCCTGGCCGTGAGCTTCCCCACGCCGGGCGCGGGGCTCCAGGCCGTGGAAATGGCCGACCCGCGCATCGGTGTGGGCGAGCGAGTGCGGCGTGCCGCCGAGGGCCACGGCCATCCCCTGGCCTGTCTGGGGACGCCCGTACAGGACTGCGAGCTGCGCATCGTGGACGGCTCGGGCCGGCCGCTGCCCGCGGAAACGGTCGGCCACATCCAGATTCGCGGAGGCAACGTGACCTCGGCCTACTACCGCGATCCCGAGGCCACGTCCGCCGCGATCAACGAGGCGGGCTGGTTGGACACCGGCGATCTGGGATTCCTTACCCAGGACTGCGGCCTCGTGGTCACCGGACGCGCCAAGGAGATCATCTTCGCCCACGGCCAGAACTTCTATCCGCAGGACCTCGAGGCGCTGCTCGAACGCGAGCTCGGTCTGCGCTCCGGCCGCGTGGCCGTGGCCCCGGACCGCCGCGCGGATGCCGAAGACGACACCTTGCTCGTGTTTGTGGTACATCGTGCCGAGCCCCGGGAGATCGTGCCGCTGGCGCGGCAGATCCACGGCAAGCTCGTGGCCCACACCGGGCTGGAGGAGGTGCACGTCGTCCCCGTACCGCGTCTGCCCAAGACCACCAGCGGCAAGCTTCAGCGTCTGGAGCTGGTGCGGCAATACCGGCAGGGGGCGTTCGAACGCGTCGAGCACGCCATCGCGCCCGCGGTGACGGCGCCCGAAACGGATGCCGAGCAGGATGTGGACATCGCTGCCCGCCTCCAGGCCCTGTGCCGCGAGGTGATGCCGGATCGGCCCGTGGGCATGGACGACAATCTGTTCGAGATCGGCACCAGCTCCCTGGAACTGGCGCGCCTGCACGAAGCCATCGAGACGGCGTTCCCCGGCATGGTGGACGTCACGGACCTGTTCGACTACCCCACCATCCGGTCGCTGGCGGGACTGCTGGAGAAGCGGCTCTCCTCTCGATGAGGCGCGGGCTTCCCGCCCGACGATCACGCTCAGGGCACGAGGACGGCCGCACCCGTGAGCCGGCCGCTGCGCAGGCGCGCAAGCGCCGTGTTCGCCTCGCTCAGCGGGAAGATCTCCACACGCGTGGTGACCCCTGCCCGGGGGGCCAACTCGAGGAATTCGACTCCGTCGCGCCGGGTGAGATTGGCCACCGAGCGTACCACCCGCTCTTCCCACAGGATACGGTATGGGAACCTGGGGATGTCGCTCATGTGGATGCCACCGCAGACCACCACCCCGGCCTTGCGCACGGCGCGCAGGGCCGCCGGCACCAAGGCCCCCACCGGAGCGAACAGGATGGCCGCATCCAACGGCTCGCCGGGGAGCCGGTCCGAACCCCCGGCCCACACTGCTCCCAGGGCGCGGGCGAAATCCTGGGCCTCCACGTCGCCCGGTCGGGTGAAGGCATACACTTCCCGACCCTGCCAGCGCAGCACCTGAGCCAGGACATGGGCCGCCGCCCCGAATCCGTACAGGCCGATCCGCCTCCCCTCGCCCGCCATGCGCAGACAACGGTAGCCGATCAGTCCCGCACACAGCAGCGGGGCCGCATGCGGGTCGTCATACCCATCCGGGATCCGAAAACAATAACGGGCGTCGGCCAGCAGGTACTCCGCGTAGCCTCCGTCCAGCGTGTAGCCCGTGAACCGGGCCTGGTCGCAGAGATTCTCCTGGCCGTTCCGACAGTAGAAACACTCGCCACAGGTCCAGCCCAGCCAGGGAACGCCCATGCGCGCACCCGTCTCGAGCGCCACCCCCTCCCCGCAGGCCACCACACGACCCACCACCTCATGGCCCGGGATCACCGGATAGGGGATGTCCGGCAGCTCGCCGTCCACCACGTGCAGATCGGTCCGGCACACGCCGCAGGCCAGCACCTTCAGCAGGACCTGCCTGGGCCCTGGGACGGGCACCTGGCGCTGGCGCAGCACCAGGCCGCCGCCGGGTTCCTCCAGCACCATGGCGCGCATGGTCCCGGGCGTGGGCTCGTTCATGGCGATGACCCCGTCGGATGACCGCTCAATACAGGGAGCGCAGCGCAAACAGCACCGCCGCCGCCAGCGCCGAGAACGTCAGCGGATTCCACCGTTCCCGGCGCTCGATGAACAACAACTCCGCGGCGTACCACAGCACGATCAGCTTGACGAGAAACAGGGCGGCGTCGCGATCCCCGCCGCTGATATAACCGTACACCAACCCGACGAACATCAGGAACACCATCAGGAAATCCATCGCCGTGGATTCGAACTCCACACGGCGACGGCGGGGGCTGAACTTCACCGCCACGGCCACGGCCACACCCACCACCCCGAAAAACAGGAGTTGCAGACCGCTGCGCATCCCCTGGAAACCCTCCGGAACGGACTGGGGGACGAACACCACCGCCGCGAGGACCACGTAGATCGCAATGCGCCGCAGCACCGAATGCAGGTTGCGGTTGAACACGGGTTCGACGATCAACAGCGCCGCCACCACGGCCCCGAGCAGACCGACGTCTTTGGGCACCGTCGCCGCCAGCGCCGCGCCCACCACCAGGTAGAGTGGGACCACGATCTCCAGGAACCGACGCGGGGCGATGACCAGAAAGAACTTGTGGACACGGCCCATTTCGGCCTGGATCGCACCCTCTCCGGTGGGCCGGCGCGGCGCCCGCCATCCGACGCGCTCGGCCAGATTGAGCGGCACGAAGACACTGGCCATGGCGATCACCCAGACCAAGAGGATGAGCCAGTCCGGTTGGTAGCGCAGGAGCACGCCGGCGGCCACCACGAGCGTCTGAAAGGAGTAGATCAGCACCACGGACTCCTGGTGCACGAACCCCAGATCCAGCAGCCGATGATGGACGTGGTTGCGCGTCGCCCTGAACCAGTTGCGGTGCTCCTGGATACGGCGCTTGAGGACCACCAGGATGTCCACCACCGGCAGGCCCAGCAGCAGCGCAACGGCCGCAGGGCTGATGCGTGGGTCCACCACGTGCACGAGCTGGATGGCCACGAAGCCCACCGTGTAGCCGAGAAACTGGCTGCCGCCATCGCCCATGAACACCCGCGCCGGATGGGTGTTGTAGCGTAGGAAACCCAGCAGCCCGCCGATGGTGGCCAATGCCACCACCAGCACGGCCCCGCCACCGGCCAACCAGCTCAGCAAGGCCATGGCGCTCAGGGACAGCAACGATTCGCCCGCGGCCAAGCCGTCCAATCCGTCGGAGTGGTTCAAGGCGTTGATCACGCCAATCAAGGCCACGACGGTGAAACCCACGCCGAACCAATGGGGAATCGCCCCCTCCAAGAAAGGCAGGCGGGTCACTTCCACGCCGCCGTGGAAGACCAGCACACCCACCGCCAGGAGCTGGCCCAGAAACTTGGGCCAATGGCCGATCTGGCGGGCATCGTCCCAGACGCCGAAGGCGAACAGCACCAACGCGCCCAGGATGAAGGCCTGGTACACCGGCTCGGCGTGCAACAGCCATACGATGGGGGTCAGCGCGCCCAGCACGATCCCCCAGCCGCCGACCCGCGCAATGGGCCTGGCATGGACCTTGCGGGCGTCCGGCTGGTCGATCATCCCGAGGTGGGGGGCGAGACGCACCATCACCGGAACCAGGGCCAGGCTCACGGCCATCGACAGGACGAGAACGATGAGATAGGTCACGAAGCGGGTTGCGCCGGCCAGGGCCGGTGTTCAGGGCTTCAATTCTTTATACCATCGCGCGCGGGATCGGTTCCGGGCCTCTCTCGCAAAATCGCCGAGGCGGCCGCGCGCGGATTGAGTTCAGTGTATCAGCATGAATTAATATGTTATGGATCCAGGTCAATCCGGCGCCGATCCGTACCCCCATCATGGATAGCGGTGCCGTACGCCGAACAACCCGGCCTTTTTTGCGGAGATATCGCCCTTGAGTCGCCCCAACCCACCGCACGACCGCGACGCCATCATCGGCCGCGCCTTCCGCTGGTCGATCCTGGTGATCGTCATCGGGCTCGCGCTCACCATCGGTCTGGTGACATGGCTGGGCCACGAGCCCCAGGAGGCGCCACCGGTCCTCGAGCAGACGCCGGTTCCAGTGGCCGCGGGCCACGCAACACCCGTGGAGCCCCCTGCCATCCCCTTCACGGACATTACCCAGGCGGCCGGCATCGACTTCGTCCACGTCAACGGGGCTCGGGGTGAAAAGCTCCTCCCCGAGACCATGGGCGGCGGGGTGGCCTTCCTGGACTACGACGGCGACGGCGACATGGATGTACTGTTCGTCAATTCCGACTACTGGGATCCGGCCGACGCCGCGGGCAAGCCGCCCGCCGAGCACGGACTCTATCGCAACGACGGCACGGGGCGGTTCGAGAACGTGACCCGGGAGGCGGGACTCACCGATTCTTTCTACGGCATGGGCGTGGCCGTGGGCGACTACGATGGCGACGGCGATCCCGACCTCTACCTCACGGCGGTGGGCGCCAACCGGCTCTACCGCAACGACGGCGGTCACTTCACCGATGTCACCACTCAGGCGGGCGTGGCGGGGGCGGCCGATGCGTGGAGCACCTCGGCGGCCTTTTTCGACTACGACAACGACGGGGACCTGGATCTGTTCGTGGCCAACTACGTGCAGTGGTCCCCGCAGATCGACCGCCGACTGGGCTTCAAACTCACCGGGCTGGGCCGCGCCTACGGTCCGCCCACCACCTTCAAGGGGACCTTTCCGTACCTCTTCCGTAACGAGGGCGACGGGCGGTTCACCGACGTCTCGGCAGAGGCCGGCGTACAGATCGTCGACCGGGCCACCGGGCAGCCCAAGGCCAAGGCGCTGGGCGTGCTGCCCCTGGACGTGGACGAGGACGGCTGGATGGATCTGTTCATCGCCAACGACACGGTGCAGAACTTCCTGCTCCACAACCAGGGCGACGGCACCTTCCGCGAAATCGGCGTCGAGGCCGGCGTGGCCTTCGATCGCAACGGCAGCGCCACGGGCGCCATGGGCGTGGACGCCGCCGTGCTGGGGGAAGACGACA
>JALSSO010000088.1 GCA_026984215.1 Gammaproteobacteria bacterium
CGTGGTGGCCTTGGTGGCCGCCTTCAGTTTCTGCTTGCTCAGTTGCTTTTCGAACGGCTCGAAATCCTGCATGAAGCGCGGGCCCTCGCCGTCCAATTCGAAGGCGTGGGCGTATTTTGCGAAGGCGGCGTCCAGTTCCGCCACCGTCGGTGGCCGCTCCAGCCGGTCTTCCCAATCTCCCTCGTCAGCGGGGGCGAAGCAGGTCTGCAGCAGGCCTATGAGAAACTGGGCCAGGGCGCCGTCGAAGTCAGCCCGAGGCGAGGCCAACGCCACCGGCGGGTCATCGCTCTCGGCGATCTGCGCAGGGCGGATGCGGTCGGTCCCGCCGCTGCGGCGGCGCACGGGAATCCAGGAGTCGTGGATCAGGTTCATGACGATGGTCTCCGGGTGGTGGAATTGTCTGGCGGTTTCCGTTGTCCTATCATGAGTAAAACTTTAGCGAAAAATAAAGCAAAATGACGACGCTTGAAAAACTGGTCAAGATCTCCTCCCGGGGCCAGATCACCTTGCCCAAGGCGGTTCGTGAACTGCTGCGCAGCGACGTGGTCCGGATCGTGGTGGAGGACGGTCAGGTGCGCATCGAGCCGGTGGAGGACGTGGCGGGCAGCCTGCGCCGCTATGCCAGGGAATATGTGCCGCTGAAGGAGATCCGGGAATCGGCCTGGCGGGAAGCGCTGCGGGAAAAACATGCGCGTCGTTGACGCCAATGTGCTGCTGCGTTACCTGCTGGCCGATCACGAGCGTCACTACGAGCAGGCGGCGGCGTTTCTGGCGCAGGTCCGCCAGGGAGAACGGCAGGCCTATGTCACCGACGCCGTGGTCGCCGAGTGCGTCTACGTTCTGACCGGCTTCTACCAGGTGCCCCGCCAGGAGGCCGCCGACCGGCTGGAAAAGCTGCTCGGTTACCGCGGCATCCGCGGCCCGCACGTAGCGGCGTTGCGCCACGCCCTGCGGCGCTATGGCCGCGGCGGCATCGATTTCGTCGATGCCCTGGTGCTCGCCATCGCCCGGGAGCAGGGGCTGGCGGTGGAGAGCTTCGACCGCAAGCTGCTGCGCGAATGCGGGGATGACTGAGGCCTTCATGACCGTGCCAATCCCTCCCGGGCGTCATAGCGCAGGGTGACGGATCGCCCTTGCCGTTCGTGGCCTGTCCCGTCCAGCCCGGCTCGGTGCGCTCCAGCACCACCACCACGCCCCACCTGCCCTTTCCCGGCAGCGGCGCCTTGAGGCGCTGCCAGGTGTCGGTGTCGATGCCGGCGGGAATCACCTCGCCGCGCACTTGGCTGCGGCGCAGGGTGAGGGCGCTCTGGGTCCAGGCGCCGGGGTCGTCGGGCCGCCCGCCGTGCAGGGGAGCGAGGCGACCGTCTTCGAGACGGACCAGCCACACCGTGACGGTGGGCTCGCCCAGGCGGGTGGGGGCGGTGTCCTCGTCGAGCCAGGGACCGTCGAGGCGGTAGCCGGCTTCCAGATGGAGCACCTTGTCTTCGGCGATGCTGGCCTTGACCCGTTCCAGGCCGTCGGCCTCCAGGCTCTTCTCCTGCAAGCCTTCGGGAAGGTCGAAGGGATCGAGACCGTACACCCCTTCGACGAGCCGGCGGGCGTCGTCGGGCATGGTGAAGCCACCCTGCTCCCGCAGCAGCTTCATGGCCTGCCACAGGTATCCGTCCTCGGCCTCGTAGACGGCCGCGGTGCCCGGCAGCACGGCGCGCAGCCAGCGAGGGCCGGGGGCGTCGTCCCAGGGCGGGGCTAGGATCACCAGTTCCGGGGTGCCGCGTCGGTCGGGGCCGTCGATGCGGCGGCCGTCGCGGTCGCGGGGATGGCGCTGGAGGCGGCCGGCGCGCTGGATCAACAGATCGATGGGGGCCAGGTCGGAGATCAGCAGGTCGAAATCCAGATCGAGGGACTGTTCCACCACCTGGGTGGCGACGAGCACCCGGCCGCGGCGCTCGGCGGGGCCGGAATCCTTGCCGAAACGTTCCAGCACCCGCTGCTCGATGGCGAGGCGGTCGGCGAGGGTGAAACCGGCGTGGAACAGGTCGATGTCCCAGTCGGGATGGCGTTGCCGCAGGCTCAGGTCGTGGAGGGCGAACAACACTTGCACTGCCGTTTCCAGTTCGTCTCTCGCCAGCCCGCCGATCGCTTCCAGGCGGGCGGCAATCTCCGCAGCAGGGTGACGCCGCAGGCGGCCACGTCGAGACAGTGGTAGGGCAGACGGTGGCAGGCGCCGGCTTCGCCCGCCTTGGCCCAATACTGCAGGTACGCTGCGGGTTGTGACATGGATGTTCCCCCCCGGTGGTTCTGGCACGTAGGTACCAGGCCATTGGAGCGGTTTTTCTCGCGCCTGTTCCA
>JALSSO010000089.1 GCA_026984215.1 Gammaproteobacteria bacterium
GAAAGACTCATGCGCAGGCGGAACGGCCTGCGCATACGGTAGGGTGCCGAATCGATGACGTCGCTCATGCGGGAGGCGGGCCGCCAGGGGGCGGAACCGGCGATTCTACCGCCGGTCGCCACCGCCCATCCATGCCGGCGGCGGTTTCGTCACGTGGACCCGTCGGAGAACATCAGGTACACGGACAGCCCGCCCAACGCCTCGGAGCGTTCCATGCGCAGCGTCCCGCCGTAGCGCGCCATCAAGTCCCGCGCGATGGCCAAGCCGAGCCCGTGGCCCGGCGCCGACTCGTCCAAGCGCCGCCCGCGGCCCAGAACGGCGACGGCCGCCTCCGGGGCCACACCGGGACCGTCGTCCTCGACTCGCACGATCACCGCCGGTCCCCCCTCGGCGCTGACACGCACCCGCCGGCGCGCCCACTTGGCCGCGTTGTCCAGAATGTTGCCCAGCACCTCCATCAGGTCCTCGCGATCCATACGGACGCGCAGTTCCCCGGGCACCGCGAGCTCGAACCGCAGCGCCTTCTCCACGTGGGCCTGGCGCAGCACCCGCAGAAGCTCCTCCAGGGTCCGACGCAGCGGCGCCGGAGCCACGGCACCGGCCCCGCCTGCGGCCCGGGCCCGCTGTAGCTCGCGTTCGGCGACGCGCCCGATGGATTCGGCCGCCTCGCGCAGGATCCGTGCTTGACTGCGGCATGGCGGGGGACCGTCGCGCTCGAGGGCGCGGACCCGCTGCAGGATCACCGTCAACGGCGTCTTGATCGCATGGGCCAGATTCCCCAGGGCATGGCGCTGGTGATCGAGGCGTTCGCGCAGGACATCCAGCAGGATATTGATCTCCTCCACCAGCGGCCGGATCTCACGGGGCACCCTCTCCAGCGATAGGGCACGCAGTTCCCCCGCCTGCAGCGCGCGGCAGTCACGCCGCAGCCGATCCAGCGGCCGCACCGCCCCACGCAATACCCAGATCAGCCCCAGCCCCAACACGATCCCCAGCAGACCGACCGCCGCGGCGTAACGGCGACGCATCCGGTCCACCACCTGTCCGATGGCGGTGACATCCTCCGCGACCACCAGGCGGAAACGGTGACCGCCCTTCTCGTAATGGGCGGAGACCACGAACAGGCGTTGTCCTTGAGGCCCCGGCAGGCGCCAGCGTCCTTCACCCGGGGGCACATCCAGGGTCCCGTCCCAGAGCGAGCGCGACACGAGACTCCCCCCCCCGGCCTCGATACGGTAGTAATGCCCCGAGAAGGGGCGCTGGAAGACTGGCTCCACCCGGGCCGTATCCATTCGAGGCCGGCCCTCGGCATCGAATTCCAGGGCCAGCAGCAGACCCTCGGTGTCGTGGCGCAGGTCTTCGACCAGGAAGCGTTCGCCCACCTGCTCCATGACCCGGTTGGCAAACACCCAGGTCAGCCCCAGGGTGACGGTCAGCCCCAGGCCCAGCCAGACCGCCAGACGCACCAGGATGGAATTCATGGCTTCGACGGGAAGAGATACCCCTGGCCACGGCGGGTTACGATCCGTTCCCGGCCCAGCTTACGCCGCAGGCGGTTGACATAGACCTCGATCACATTGCTGTCGCGCTCGTCGTCATAGGCGTAGACGTGCTCGGCCAGGCGTGACTTGGACAGCGGCCGGTCGGGATGGAGCATGAAGTAACGCAGCAGACGGAACTCGGTGGCGGTGAGCGCCACGCACCCGCCGTCCGGCAGCACCGCCTGCTGGTGCTCCTCGTCCAGGGCCAAACCGCCCACCCGCAGGGCCGAAGGCTCCGCTCCATGGGTCCGTCGCAGCACGGCGGCGATGCGGGCCAGCAGCTCTTCATCGTGGAAGGGCTTGGGCAGATAGTCGTCGGCACCGGCTTGGAAACCCGCCACGCGTTCGTGCCAAGCCCCGCGCGCGGTGAGCACGATCACCGGCGTGGTCACACCCGCCGCCCGCCAGTTGCGCAGCACTTCCAGTCCGGGACGCGAGGGCAGGCCCAGATCGAGCACGATGACGTCGTAGGGCTCCTCCCGGCCCAAGTATTCCGCCTCGATCCCGTCCGCCACCCGGTCCACGGCGTAACCCGCCCGGCCGAGCACCTCCGCCAGCGCAGTGGACAGTCGTTCGTCGTCCTCCACCAGCAGCAACCGCATGCCGATCACTGGACGAGGCGCGCGGTACGCGCATCGAAACGCGCCTCGCGCAACCGGTGGCGTCCATCCAGAAACTCGATCTCGTAGACCCAAGTCCCGCCCTCGCGCTCGAGCTCGGCTTCCACGATCCGCGCCCCGGGATCTCCGGCGCGCAGGACGGACACGATGCGGGACAGGGATACGATCTCACCCGCCGCGCGCAGGGCACGGACGTGGTCCGGATCGTCCGCGGCCGCGAACCCCGTCACGACCGCCACTGCCAGCAACGGCCTGCCCGCCCGGAGCCCTCCCGCCGCCTTCATGCGCCGTCATCCCCCCGGCGCTTGCAACCCGTCCACATGGCCCGCACCAGATTGTCCTTGTGCATCACGCTCTCCACCACCACGCCGATCACATGGATCGCCACCAGGAACAGGGTGAAGTTGGCCAGGAACTCGTGCACCTCTTCCAGACCCTCGGACCAGCCGGTCGCAACCCAGCCGGCCAAGGGGCCCGCTTGATCTTCGGCGGCGTACAGGGCCAAGCCCGTGACGCCGGTCAGCGTGACGAACGCGAGCAGGGCCAGGATCATATAACCTCCAGCCGGATTGTGGCCCAGATAACGCCTGTGACGGATCCGCGACACGTCCTTCAAGTAGGCTCGGACCACCGACGGCGGATACACGAAATCCGCAAAGCGAGCGTGCCGGGTGCCGATGAAGCCCCACACCACACGCACCCCCACGATGGCCAGCACGGCGTACCCCATCCAGACATGGACCGTCTCCCAGTCCTCAGTCAAATAGGCACCGAAAAAGCCCGCCGCCAGCGACCAGTGCAGGATGCGCACCAGAAGATCCCAGACGAAAACCGCGCCCGCATCGTCGCATCCCGTCCGTTCCATACGAGCCCCTCGGCCACCGCTGGCATCGTCCGTCCCGTTCATCGCCGCGTCTCCCGTGCTGCCCATGGGATGCCAGCTTAGCCCGAGCAGATGAAATCAGGCTGAACGCACCGCAGACCAAAAAACAGCCGGCCGCGCGGTGGCTCTGCACGGCCGGCGGTGTGAACCCGGCGCCTGCGCGTCGGGAAACGCGATGGAGAAACGGGATCAGTCTTCGTAGGGCCCGTCGTGACAGTCGTAGCAAGTCACCGGCTGGTCGGGCACGTAGCCCACCGTCCGATGCTCCGCACGGAACTGCTTGGCGGCCTTCACCACGGCCAGCGGCGAACCCCGGAAATCCGCGCCGTGGCAGTACGCGCACGCCCCCGGCCCGTTGCGCTCCACCCAGTCGCCGTGCCCGTAGACCCAGGCCGCGCCGATGGTGTGCATACCGTGAGGTCCGCCATCGACCGTATAGGGCACGGGGTCATGACAAACCGCGCACTCGCGCACCGTCCCCGCGTAGCCCTGTAGACGCTCGCTCAGCACGTTGTCGTTGGCCTCGGCCGAAGGGTAGATGGCATGGGTGGAACCGTGGCAGCCCTCGCACTGCACGCCCCCATGCCCGCGGCTGAACCGGTAGAGGCTGAGGCCGGGCGCCGGCGTGTCGGGGTTGGTGGCGAACCGCCGGTCGGTCGCATCCAACGGGCGACCCTGGGCATCCACCGCCCGGGTGTGGCGCTCGCCGTCCCGGTGGCAGGCCTGGCAATTCGGCATATCCAGCCAGCCCTCTCGACTGTCACGCCCAACCGCCGACAGATTCCCATGGCAATCCTGGCACTGCATGCGCTGATTGCCCGCCGAATCCGTCGCCTTGCCCATGGCCCCGCGCAGGCACTGGGTAGTGGAACCGGGATGACAGAGATAGCAGGCGGTACGCGTGGGATCCTCGTCCAGTCGGTAACCGGTGTCGGGGTCGGTGACGCGCGCATGGCGGTCGTGGATCGCCGTGGTCAACTGCGCGATCCCCGCAAGCCCCGTCCCCGGCAGGGCGTTGGAACGGTGGCAGCCCGCGCAGAGCACGGGGCGGCCGCTGCGGGCGCTGGCTTCCAGCCCTCGCGGATCGAGCCCCAGCGTGGCCAGCGCCTCCCGGAACTTGCGCCCGCCGCCTTCCTTCTCGTCATGTAGACGCAGGATGTTGAGCCGCCAGTCCCGCTCCGGGTCGGCCTCGTTCACCCAGCCGCCGGACGGGCGCGCGGCTTCCACCCCCTGGGCCGAGCCGTGACAACGCACACAGGTCATCTCGTCGCTGACCGGCAGGACCACATCGGCGGTGGCCAAAACCCGTCCCGAGGCGTCCCGGGCCTTCACCCGCATCATCGGATATTCGTTCTTGCGGCCCTCGTCGTCATAGGGGGTGATGGGAATCCCCTCGGCGGTGAACCATTCGTGCGCCGCGTCGAACCGCATGGCCGCCGGGCCGTTCGACGGCATGGAGAATCCCTTCAGTCCCTCGTCGGGTCCGAGTCGCACACCATAAAGCGACTCGGCGTAGTCCCAGAAATTGGTCTTGCCCCGGCTCGTGGAGTTGATCGAGCCGCGTGCGTCGGTCACCGGCTCGTAGGTGAGCGTGACGCCGGACACGATCCGGCCCGCGCCACGACGCACCAACTGGGCGTTGAGCACGTTGTAGGGCGGTAGCAGAGAGAAGACGGCGTAATCGCTGTCCAGGCAGTGCATGCCCAGATCGTTCCAGGCCAGCAGCGTGTAGTCCGCTTGTGCCGCAGGCACACTCGACCCGGTTCCTCCACCACTCGTTTCGCTTCCTGCATCGGAATCGCCGGCGCCACCACCACATCCGCCAAGCAGCACCACCAGCGCCAACATCCCAACGGCCTCTTTCCAGAAACCCATCTCGATCCCACCCCTGTTGACCTTTTATATGGGATTATTATCCCAATTACTGGGGGGTATGGCAAAGGACTCACCGTGGTCACAACACCCCGGTGTCGGCCACCGGCACCATCCACCAGTGCAGCCCGCTGCCGGAGAAGGCCCGACCGAGGTCCTCCACGAACACCCCCGCCCGTTCCACGGGCATATGAATGAGAAACAGCATGCGGCGCTGGTGACCGGCGACCTGCTCGGCCAGGCTCATGGAAGCGGCCGAGGAGCCATGGCCGCTGGCCGCCACGCTGGTGAAGCCCGAGATGGTCTCGGGCCGCTCCAGGAGCCAGTCGATGAGGGCGTCGGCCAGCGCCGGCGGTGCCACCACGGTCACGAGCATCTGGGGGAAGTCAGCCATGGGCGGGCGCCTCCCTGGGCACGCCGAATCTGCGGTACAGGATGGGCAGCAGCACCAAGGTGAGCAGGGTGGAGCTCACCAGCCCGCCGATGACCACGATGGCCAGCGGACGCTGGATCTCCGAACCGGGGCCGGTGGCGAACAGCAGAGGCACCAGGCCGAAGGCGGCGATGCTCGCCGTCATGAGCACCGGGCGCAGGCGGCGCATGGCCCCCTCGCGCACCACCGTCTCCACCGGTCGGCCCAGGGTGCGCAACTGGTTGAAATGGGTGACCATCACCACTCCATTGAGCACCGCGATACCCAAAAGGGCGATGAAGCCCACCGAAGCCGGCACCGACAAGTATTCGCCGGTCAGCCATAGACCCACCACGCCGCCGATCATGGCCAGGGGAATATTGACCAGCACCAGCAGGGCCTGCCGCACCGAGCGAAAGGTGCCGAACAGAATCAGGAAGACCAGCCCCACGGCCACTGGGATCACGATGGACAAACGCCGCGCAGCGCGCTGCTGATTCTCGAACTGACCGCCCCACTCCAGATAGAAACCGGTGGGCAGATCCAGACGCTCGGCCACCACCCGCTTGGCCTCCTGGACGAAACCGACCAGGTCGCGTCCGGAGACGTTGGCGATCACCACCGCCACGCGCTTGCCGTGCTCGCGCTGGATGGCCACCGGGCCCTCCGTGCGTTCGATGCGCACGAGCTGGGCCAGCGGTACGCGGTTACCGTCCTCGAGCACCACATACTGATGTGCGAAAATGGCCGGCGATTCACGCAAAGCCGCGGGGCCGCGCAAAACCAGGGGATGGCGCCGCGCACCCTCGTACACGGTACCCACCCGCAACCCCTCGATCTGCGCGCGCAGATCATCCTCCAGTGTCTCCACGTCCAGGCCGAGCCGCCCTGCCGAGAGGCGGTCCACCACCAACCGCAGATACTGGGCGCCCTCGTTGCGGGGCGTGTAGACGTCCTGGGCACCTTCGATCTCCGAGACCAGGGCCACCAACGCCGCGGCGGTGCGGTTCAGGGTATCGGCGTCGTCTCCGAAGACCTTGATGGCCACGTCGCCGCGCACCCCGGTGAGCATCTCGGAGACCCGCATCTCGATGGGCTGGGTGAACGTGTAGGCCACCCCGGGGAAACGCTCCAGCACGGAGCGGATCCGGTCCTTCAACGCCTCCTTGTCGGGCACTGTCCACTGCTCGCGCGGCCGCAACACCAGGAAACTGTCGGTCTCGTTGAGTCCCATGGGGTCCAGCCCGATCTCGTCGGAACCGGTGCGCGAGACCACCCCCAGCACCTCGGGCACCTCGGCCAGCAACGCCCGCTGGAAGCGGGTGTCGATGGCGATGGACTCGCTCAGAGTGATGGAGGGGAGCTTCTCGAGCTGCACGATGAGATCGCCCTCGTCCATGGTCGGCATGAAGGTCTTGCCCACCTGCAGGTACAGCACGACCGCCGCGCCCATGGCCGCCAGGGACGCGCCCAGCACCCACGGGCCATGGCCCAGGGACCACTCCAACACTGGCCGGTAGGCTGCCGCCAGCCACCGCACCAGCCAGGGTTCGCGGTGCCCGATCCGCCCCACCAGGAAGGAAGCCAACACGGGGATCGCCGTCAGCGACAACGCCAGCGACCCCGACAAGGCGAAGACAATGGTCAGGGCCACGGGTACGAACAGTTTGCCTTCCAACCCCTGCAGGGTCAGCAGAGGGAGGAACACGATGACGATGATGAGGATACCCGAGGCCATGGGCAGGGCCACCTCGCGCACGGCGCGGAAGATCAGATGCAGGCGGGGCAGGCGTTGCCCGGTATGTTGCCGGGTCAAGTGGCTCACCACGTTCTCGATGACCACCACGGCCGCGTCGACCAGCATCCCGATGGCGATGGCCAGCCCTCCGAGACTCATGAGGTTGGCCGACATCCCGAACAGGGCCATGAGGATGAAGGTCGCCAGCGCCGCCATCGGCAGGACCAGGGCCACGGTGAGCGCCGCGCGCAGGTCTCCCAGGAACAGCACCAACAGCACCAGCACCAGGACGATGGCCTCCCCCAGCGCCCGGGTGACCGTGCCCACGGCGCGTTCCACGAGATGGCCACGGTCGTAAAAGACCCGGATCCGCACGCCCTCGGGCAACCCCGGGGCCAGCTCGTCGAGCTTGCGCCTCACTCCCTCGACCACTTCCCGCGCATTGGCCCCGCGCAAGCCGAGGACCAGGCCCTCCACTGCCTCGCCGCGGCCGTCCTGGGTCACCGCCCCGTAGCGGGTGAGTGCGCCGATACGCACCGTGGCCACGTCGCCCACCCGCACCGGCTCGGTGGGATGAGGGCGCACCACGATGTCGGCCACGTCCCGCAAGCTGCGGATGGCGCCCTCGGTGCGCACCAGCAGCACCTCCTCGCCCTCCTGCAGGCGGCCCGCTCCGTCGTTGCGGTTGTTCGCCCCCAGGGCGGTCCGCAACCCCGCCATACTCACCTGCCGCGCCAGCATGCGGGCCTTGTCCGGAACCACCTCGAAGGTCTTGACCAGTCCGCCCAGGGCGTTGACGTCGGCCACCCCGGGCACGGTGCGCAAGGCAGGCCGGATCACCCAGTCCAGCAGCTCGCGCCGTTCCATGAGACTGAGATCGCCCCCCTCGATGGTGAACATGAACATCTCGCCCAACGGGGTGGTCATGGGCGCGATGCCCCCGGAGACGTCCGGCGGCAGGTCCCCCCAGACCGTGCCCAGGCGCTCGGCCACCTGCTGGCGCGCCCAATAGATGTCCGTACCTTCCTCGAAGTCCACGGTGATGTCGGTGAGCGCGTACTTGGCAATGGAACGCACCACAGCCAGGCGCGGGATGCCCAGGATCTCCACCTCCACCGGGGCGGTGATGCGCGCCTCCACTTCCTCCGGGGTCATGCCCGGCGCCTTGATGACGATCTTCACCTGGGTGGTGGACACGTCCGGAAAGGCGTCGATGGGTGTGCGCTGCACCGCCACCCAGCCCACGCCCCCCAACAGCGCGATGCCCAGCAACACCAAAAGGCGCTGTGTCAGGGCGAATTGGATGATCCGGGCGAGCATCTGGATCCCCGGCGATCAATCCGCCGCTTCCAGCCAGATGGCCTTGAGCGCCGAGGTCCCGTGCGCCACCACGCGGTCGTCCGGGCGCAGTTCACCGCGCACCACCACCGAGCGGGGCTCTTCAGCCACAACTTCCACCGGCACGGGTACGATCCGCCCACCGTCGCCGGCCACGAACACCCAGGCCCGCCCGCCGTGGCGCACCAGGGCCCCGCGGGGCACCCGCAATCCTCCGGCCGGCCGCGGACGTGACAACTCCACCTTCACGAACTGGCCCGGAAACAACCGCTCACTGCCCTCGCGCACCGCGGCGCGCACCAGTACACCTTGGTCCTCGGTGTGCACCATGCGGCCCACGGTGATGACGCGCGCCTCCACCGCCGGCTCCACCACGCGCACCCGGCTGCCGGGCGCCACGCCCCGCAGGCGGTTCAAAGGCACGTGGATCTCCAGCCACAGGGGCCGGAGCCGACCGACGGTATAGATGGGGTCTAGGGCCTCCAGGCGTTGGCCGGGCGTGGCCATCTGTTTCAGCACCACCCCGTCCAGGGGACTACGGATCTCCAAGCGGCCGCTCAGGCGGCGAATCTTGGCCAGGCGCTCGAGCGCCTCGGGCCCCATGCCCGCCAACTCCAGGATCTGGCGGCTTTGTTGCAGGTCGGTCTTGGCTTGCTGGTAACGCGCCCGTGACTCCAGGTAGCGCCGCTCGGCAATGATCCCCTCTTTGTAGAGCTGGCGGTCGCGCCGGTAGTTGCTCTCGGCCAGCTCGTAACGATTGAGCGCATCCAGGTAGGTCCGCTGAGCCTCCAGCAGATCCGGGCTTCGAACCACGGCCAACAGATCCCCGCGCCGCACCCGCTGCCCCTCTGCGACCCGCAGCGACTCGAGCAGCCCCGACAAGGGCGTGCTCACCACCCGGAGCTGGTCGTTGGGCACCACCACGCGGGCAGGAAACGGCGTGCTGGTGCTTTCGGTGGCGGGCTGCACGGGGACGAACTCCACGCCCAGCGCGCGGCGCTGCGCCTCGGAGAGCTCCAGTGGAGCCGGGGCTGCTCGCAGCAGTCCTGCCGCCATCGACCACAGCAGCACCCCCCAAGCCAGCGACCACCTTCCCGTACCGGACAGCCCGCCGTTACACCCCCCGCGCGGCATCCCGTGCCTGCTTCTGAGGTTCATGGCACCTCACCCACTGCCAGGTTGAATTCCAGCACCGCCTTGTCCAGATCGATCCGCGCGTTTTCCAGCACCCTCTGCGCCTCGGCCGCCTTGCCACGCGCCTGGATCAAGAGATGCAAGTCGGTCTCCCCGAGCTCGAAGGCCCGCGCACTCATCTTCAACCGCTCCCGGGCCAGTGCCGCGCGGCGCTCGGCCAGTTTCACGGCATCCTCGGCCCGCCCCATTTCCAACCGGGCCTGCTCCACCGCCAGCGCCACCTCGCGCCGCACCCGTTCCAGCCCGGCCAAGGCGCGGGCCCGCTCCAGGGCCGCCTGCGCCTCGGCCGGGGCGGCGGGCGCCGCCATGCCGAAAGGTACGCGCAGGCCAATGCCCAGAGACGTGTCCCAGGGTTCACCGCTGGCGCCACGATCGTGCTTGCCCCACAGTGTGAGCTCGGGTGGCGACCGGCGCCGACGAAGTTGATCGTCGTAGACGGCCTCGGCCTGCGCCAGGGCCGCCTGCGCCACACGCAGGCGGGGATGCGCCGGCGAGGGCTCATCGTGGGGGACACGTTCAATCCGCAGTGTGCGGGGCCAGTCCTCCAGCCCAGTGAAACTGGACCAAGCCCGCTCGGCCTGAACCATCCGCGCGCGGGCATTCTGCAGCGCCAGTTCGCGATCCATGCGCTCTTGGCGAGCCAGGAGCAGCTCGGTGCGGGCGAGTTCTCCAGCCTTTACCCGGCGCCGGACCGACCCGATCAGGGCACTGGCCGAATCGGCCAGTGTCTGCGCCACCGACTGCTCGGCCAGGGCCCGGCGCAGCGGCCAGTAACGCTCGAGCACCGCCCGCCAGACCTGCCAGCGCAGCAACGCCCGCTCGGCCTCGGCCAGTTCCACGGTCCGCTCACCGACGGTCCGGCGCGCGGCGCGCTGTCCTGGCTGCCATAACGGCAGGGCCAATGTACCCTCGATCTCTCGATATCCCCGCTCGTCGGTGAGCCCATCGTCCCGGTAGACCGCTTCGACGGCGGGGTCCCCAGCGAGCCACGACTCACTCTGGCGCAGATACCCCTCTCCGAGGCGTGTCTGCCATTGCGCCAGGATGCGCTCCGGGTGGTGCCGCAAGGCGGCCGTGAAAGCCTCCTCCAGGGTCACGGCCGCCGCCGGGCTAACGGCCAGCCACGACGACAACCCGACCATGGCCACCCCTCGTATCCCCAGTCTCCCGATCATCCAGGTCTCGAACCTCATTCACAGGCCGCCTAGCCTACGCATCCAAGCTGAAAGGAACCTGAAAACCGTCTTGCCCGATCGGGCCTGCGACGCCTACCCTGAC
>JALSSO010000090.1 GCA_026984215.1 Gammaproteobacteria bacterium
CAGCGGCTTCCGCCGGGGCCTCGCCCGCGCCCCGGGGGGATACGTCCCTCGGCGCCGTTTCTGACAATCACTTCGGGGAGAACTCCTATGGACAACGGGAATGCCGCCCGCTATTGGAAGGCCAATCTCACCTTGGTCTTGGTCTTGCTCGCCATCTGGTTCATCGTGTCCTATCTGTTCGGTATCGTGTTGGTCGAGCCGCTCAACCAGATTCGCATCGGGGGGGCCGGGCTGGGTTTCTGGTTTGCCCAGCAAGGGTCCATCTACACCTTCGTGGTGTTGATCTTCGTCTACGCGCTGGCCATGAACGCCATCGACCGCAAGTACGACGTCCACGAAGACTGAACCCAAGGAGACCATCGAGATGGATCTACAAACCCTGACCTACCTCGTCGTGGGCGCTACGTTCGCGCTCTACATCGGCATCGCCTTCTGGGCCCGGGCGCGGACCACGGGTGACTTCTACGTGGCCGGCAAGGGGGTGAACCCGGTGGCCAACGGCATGGCCACGGCGGCGGACTGGATGTCGGCGGCCTCGTTCATCTCCATGGCTGGACTGATCGCGTTCAAGGGCTACGACGCTTCGGTCTACCTCATGGGGTGGACGGGCGGCTATGTGCTGCTGGCCATGTTGTTGGCGCCGTACCTGCGCAAGTTCGGCAAGTTCACGGTGCCGGAGTTCATCGGCGAGCGTTACTACTCGCGCACCGCCCGCATCGTGGCCGTGCTGTGCCTGATCGTGGCCTCCATCACCTACGTCATCGGCCAGATGAAAGGCGTGGGTGTGGCCTTCGGTCGCTTCCTGGAAGTGCCCTTCGAGGTGGGGGTGATGATCGGCATGGCCATCGTGTTCATCTACGCGGTGCTGGGCGGCATGAAGGGCATCACCTATACCCAGATCGCCCAGTACATCGTGCTGATCTTCGCCTACACGGTGCCGGCCATCTTCATCTCGTTGCAGATCACGGGCCAGGCCCTGCCCCAGGTGGGTCTCATCTCCACCGTGGCCGATGGCAGCGGCACCTTCATGCTCGACAAGCTCGACCAGGTGGTCACCGATCTGGGCTTCGGCGCCTACACCGAGCAGAAGGGCAGCACCCTGAACCTGTTCATGCTCACCCTGTCGCTGATGATCGGAACGGCGGGCCTGCCGCACGTGATCATCCGTTTCTTCACGGTGCCGAGCGTGCGTGCGGCGCGTTTCTCGGCGGGCTGGGCCCTGGTATTCATCGCCATCCTCTACACCACGGCGCCAGCCGTGGGCTCCATGGCGCGGCTGAACCTGATGAACACCATCCAGATCGGCCCGGTGGGGGATCCGCAGGGCAATCTGCTCTACGACGAGCGACCCCAGTGGTTCCGCAACTGGGAGGTGACCGGGTTGCTCAAGTATGAAGAAAAGAACGGCGACGGCCGCATCCAGTACTACAACGACAAGAATCCAGAGTTCGCGGCCAAGGCCGAGGCCTGGGGCTGGAAGGGCAACGAGATGGTCAAGGTCGACCGTGACATCATGGTGCTGGCCAATCCCGAGATCGCCGATCTGCCCAACTGGGTCATCGCCCTGGTGGTGGCCGGCGGCCTTGCGGCGGCGTTGTCCACGGCGGCCGGCCTGCTGCTCGCCATCTCGTCGTCCATTTCCCACGATCTGATGAAGGGGGTGTTCACGCCCAACATCTCGGAGAAGGGCGAGCTGTTGGCGGGCCGCATCGCCATGGCCGGTGCCATCGGCGTGGCCGGGTATCTGGGCATGAATCCCCCGGGTTTCGCGGCCCAGGTGGTGGCGCTCGCCTTCGGCCTGGCGGCCTCGTCCATCTTCCCGGCGCTCATGATGGGCATCTTCAACAAGCGGATGAACCGGACGGGCGCGGTGGCCGGCATGCTCGTGGGTCTGCTCTCGACCTTGATCTATATCTTCTGGTTCAAGGGCTGGTTCTTCCTCCCCGGGACCAACATGGCGCCCAATGACGCCGAGCACTGGTTTCTTGGCATCCAGCCCGAATCCTTCGGTGCGATCGGGGCCATCATCAACTTCGCGGTGGCTTGGCTCGTGTCGAGGGTGACCGCCGCCCCGCCGGAGCACATCCAGCACCTGGTCGAGGATATCCGCGTGCCCAAGGGGGCAGGCGCCGCGACGGCCCATTGATCCGGGACCGCGGCGGGTCTCTCGCTCCCCCGCGGGTTTTGTCGGACCGGCCCCGCCCCTGGTTGGGCGGGGTTTCTTTCTGAGAGGGGGCGGCGCGTTCGGGGTGGGCGCAATGGAAGTGGAGCTCGAGGAGATTCGGGACTTCTTCGCCCGGCGGCCGCCGTTCGAGGCGTTGCCCGCCGAGTGGCTCGATCGGCTCCCGGAGTGGGTGGAGATCCGCTACCTGCGTCGGGGCAGCCCCTTCCCGCCCGAGGGCGGCGAGCCGCGTCTGTTCGTGGTCCGCACGGGGGCGGTGGCCTTGTTCGACCGCCACGGGCACCTGTCCGAGAAGCTGGGTGAAGGCGATCTCTACGCGGGCCAGTGTGTGGACTTGGCGGTGGAGCGGGCCGGAGGCGGTGAGGCGATCGAGGATGTCCTGCTCTATGAGATCCCCTGCCAGCGGATCCGCTGGCTCCGCGAGCGCTCGGAGGCCTTCGGGCGGCATTTCACCGCCGATCTGCGTGAGCGTCTCAAACAGGCCCTGGGGCTGGTGCAGGGATCCGATGAGGGTGCCCTGCCCTACCTTTGGGTGGCGCTGCGTGAGGTGCTGCACCGCCCGCCCGTATCCGTGGACACCGGTGCCAGTATCCAGGAAGCGGCGCGGCGGATGACCACCGAGCGGGTCTCCTCGGTACTGGTGGTGCATGGCGGACGCCTGGTCGGGTTGGTCACCGACAGCGACCTGCGCCGGCGCTGCGTGGCCGAGGGCGTGCCGGTGGATCGCCCCGTGCGCGAGATCATGACTCCTGAGCCGCACACCATCGGGCCGGAGGCCACCTTGATGGAGGCGCTGGCCCTCATGACGCGGCTTCGGGTGCATCACCTCCCGGTGGTGGAGGAGGATGGGCGTCTGCTCGGCATGTTCAGTACCTCCGACGTGGCCCGCATGCAGAGCGCCCACCCGGCCTACTTGGTCAGTGACATCGCCAAGGCCCGCGACGTGGCTGAGCTGGCCTGGATCTGCGAACGCCTGCCTCGTCTCCAGGCGCAACTGGTGGCCGCCTCGGCCTCGGCCCGGCAGGTGGGTGAGGTGATCAGCTGTATCACCGACGCCCTCACGGTGCGCCTGCTCGCCCTGGCGGAGCAGGCCCTCGGGCCGGCGCCGGTGGAGTACGTGTGGGTTGTGGGGGGGTCGCAGTCGCGCCGGGAGCAGAGCGTGCATTCCGACCAGGACAACGCCCTGATCCTCGCCGATGCCTATGAAGCAAGCGCCCACGGCGCGTATTTCGAGGCCCTGGCCCGCCGGGTGAGCGACGGGCTCCAGGCCTGTGGGTTCCCGTACTGTCCGGGCGACGCCATGGCCACCAACCCCCAGTGGCGTCAGCCCCTGTCGGTGTGGCGGGACTACTTCCGGCGCTGGATCGAGACCCCCGAGCCCAAGGCGCTGATGCTGTCCTGTATCTTTTTCGACCTGCGCCCGGTGCACGGCACGACGGCGCTGTTCGAGGCTTTGCAGCAGGACGTGCTGGCGCGCAGCCCGGGCAACAGCATCTTCCTCGCCCACATGGTGGCCAACGCCCTGACCCATCGCCCGCCGCTGGGATTCTTCCGCCATTTCGTGCTCATCCACGACGGCGAGCACGACGATACCCTGGATCTCAAGCATCGCGGCACCGTGCCCGTGGTGGATATGGCGCGCATCTATGCCCTGGCCCACGGCCTGCCGGTGGTGGGCACGGTGGAGCGGCTGCGGGCGGCCGCCGAGCGTGGGGCCCTGAGCCGGGAGATGGCCGAGAACCTGGAAGATGCCTTCGAGTTCATCGCCAATCTGCGCCTGCGCCATCAGGCCGCGCAGATCCGGCGTGGGGTCCCACCGGACAACTACGTGCGGCCGGCGGAGCTCTCGGAGCTGGAGCGCCGCCATCTCAAGGACGCCTTCGCCGTCATCCAGACGCTGCAGGAGACCCTGGCCCGACGTTATCAGGTCCATGCGCTCACCTGAACATGCTCGAACGATTGTTCGGTCTGGAACGCAAGCGACGCCGCGCGCTGGATCAGTGCCCGCAAGGTCCATTGCGCGACTATCTGGCCGTGGCCCCGCCCGCGCCCGCCACGGAGCTGGAAGCCGTGGAGATCGTCTCGCTGGATCTGGAGACCACGGGGCTGGATCCGCATCGGGACCACATTCTCAGCATGGGTTGGGTGGTGGTGCGGGGCTTGCGGGTGCGGCTGGGCAGCGCCGAGCGGCACATGCTGCGCATCGCAGATCCCGTTCCGGCCGAGGCCGCCGCGCTGCACGGCATCACCGACGACCGCGCGGCCTGCGGCGAGGCCCTCGAGGTGGTGCTGCCCCGCTTGCTCCAGGTACTCGCCGGCCGCGTGCTGCTCGCCCATTACGCGCGTCTGGAGCTTCGTTTCCTGGACGCGGCCTGCCGGCGTTGTTATGGGGGGCCGTTTCTCGCCCGCAGCATCGACACCCTGATCCTCGCCCACCGCGTGCTGGAGCGGCGCAATCACACCATCCAGACGGGCGATCTGCGGCTGTTCGCCCTGAGCCGGCGGTTCGGACTGCCCACCTACAAGGCGCACGATGCCCTCTACGACGCGCTGGCCACGGCCGAATTGTTCCTCGCGTTGGCGGCCGACATCGCACCGCGCCCGCCGCGGCCGTTGAAGTGGTTTCTGGCCGGCGGACGCGCATGATGGCGATACCCCGGTGGGCCCGGCCGTGAAGCGGCCACGGCTTTATCCGTCCCTGATCGCGCTGGCCATGGTCCTCGGGCCGGCCTGGTGGTTGCTGCTCACGGAGGACGGCCAGCGGCGCACCGACGCCGTGATGCTGTGGCTGTTTGGACACCAGGCCGTGGACATGGCGCTGGCGCGGCTGGCGCCCTACGAGGAACCGGCGCTGCTGTCGCTCTACGACGGACTGCCTTGGCGGTGCGGTAGGGGAGACGGGCGCCTGGGTGAGCGCCGCTGCGCCGCGCCCCTGGGCGTGTTCAATGGCATTCCCGCCCGTAGCCTGACGTTTTACTTTCGGCAGGGGCGGTTGAGCGCCATGAAACTGGTCTACCGTCGGCGCTATCATGTGGCCCTGGTGCGGGATCTGCGGCGTCGGCTCGGGACGCCGGTTCGAGAGGCCGGCGTGCTGCGCTGGCGGGCGGGTGAGGGCCTGCTGGTCGCCAAGGCGCGGGTCACGCCCGCCGACGAGGCCGCGCTGATCTGGATCACCCGCGACCCGCCCCCTGGCGGGGCTTGAGCACACGGCCTACCACCAACAACGAACGCGCACGACCAAGGAGCATCGAGATGGCAGAAGAAAAGGTCTATCCCGTCCCGCCGGAATTCGCCGCCCGGGCCCACATCGACGCCGACCGGTACGAGGCGCTGTACCGGCGTTCGGTGGAAGACCCAGAGGGGTTCTGGGCCGAGCAGGCCGAGGCCTTCATCACCTGGTTCAAGCCCTGGGACCAGGTGCTGGACTGGAGCTATGCCATGGAAGACCTCCATATCCGCTGGTTCGAGGGCGGTCGGCTCAACGCCTGTTACAACTGCCTGGACCGCCACCTGGAGACCCGGGGCGATCAGGTGGCCATCCTCTGGGAGGGGGACGATCCAGGGGAAGACAAGCGGATCACCTACCGCGAGCTGCATGCCGAGGTCTGCCGCTTCGCCAACGTGCTCAAGGCCCGCGGCGTCAAGAAAGGCGACCGGGTCTCCATCTACATGCCCATGATCCCCGAGGCGGCGGTGGCCATGCTGGCCTGCGCGCGCATCGGGGCGATCCACTCGGTGGTCTTCGGGGGATTCTCGCCCGACGCCTTGCGCGACCGCATCCTGGACGCCGACAGCCACGTGCTCATCACCGCCGACGAGGGGCTGCGCGGGGGCAAGCACGTCCCGCTCAAGGCCAACGCCGACCAGGCCGTGGCCCAGTGTCCCAACGTGCACACCGTCATCGTGGTGCGCCGCACTGGCGGCGAGATCGCTTGGCACGACGGCCGTGACCTCTGGTACCACGAGGCCATGGCCGACGCCCCCGCCGAATGCGATCCCGAGCCCATGGAGGCCGAGGACCCCCTGTTCATGCTCTACACCTCAGGCTCCACCGGCAAACCCAAGGGCGTCCTCCACACCACCGGCGGATATATGGTCTATGCCGCCATCACCCACAAGTACACCTTCGACTATCACGAAGGCGACATCTTCTGGTGCACGGCCGACGTGGGCTGGATCACCGGCCACACGTACATCGTCTACGGTCCCCTGGCCAACGGCGCCATCAGCCTCATGTTCGAGGGCGTGCCCAATTACCCGGACGCCTCGCGTTTCTGGCAGGTGGTGGACAAGCACCAAGTCAACCAGTTCTATACGGCCCCCACCGCCATCCGCGCCCTGATGCGCGCCGGCGACGAGCCGGTGAAGAAAACCTCGCGCAAGAGCCTGCGCCTGCTCGGCACCGTGGGCGAACCGATCAATCCGGAGGCCTGGGAGTGGTATTACCACGTGGTGGGCGACGGTCGCTGCCCCATCGTGGACACCTGGTGGCAGACCGAGACCGGCGGACACATGATCACCCCCCTGCCCGGCGCCACGGCATTGAAGCCGGGCTCGGCCACCCGGCCGTTCTTCGGTGTACAGCCCGTGCTGCTGGACGCCGATGGCCGGGAGATCGAAGGTCCCGGCGCCGGCAGCCTCGCCATCAAGTTCCCCTGGCCGGGACAGATGCGCACCGTCTACGGCGACCACAAGCGCTTCGCCGAGACCTATTTCTCCCAATACCCCGGCTACTACTTCACGGGCGACGGGGCGCGCCGCGACGCCGACGGCTACTACTGGATCACCGGCCGGGTCGACGACGTGCTCAACGTCTCCGGCCACCGGCTCGGCACCGCGGAAATCGAATCGGCCCTGGTGCTCCACGACAAAGTGGCCGAGGCGGCGGTGGTGGGCTTTCCCCACGAGATCAAGGGGCAAGGCATCTACGCCTACGTGACGCTGATGGCCGGCGTGGAAGGCAGCGACGAACTCAAGCAGGATCTGGTGCAGCTCGTGCGACGCGAGATCGGTCCCATCGCCACCATCGACTTCATCCAATGGGCGCCCGGGTTGCCCAAGACCCGCTCGGGCAAGATCATGCGCCGCATCCTGCGCAAGATCGCCGCCGGCGACGTGGAGGACCTGGGCGACACCAGCACGCTGGCCGATCCCTCGGTGGTCGAGGACCTCATCCGCAACCGCGCCAACGCCGGCTGAGCGCCGGCGCGGGTGGACGGGGGAGGCGTTCGCTGGGGTTGAACCCCGGCCAGCGGGTCAGCTTCGCCCACCAGGGTGGGCGTGTTCTGGGTGCGCTCGTCAAATACAACCGCGAGACCGTCACAGTGCTCACCGCCGAAGGTCAGTGCTGGAATGTCTCGCCTCACCTGCTGTCGCCGGTGAAGGATGTCGGCAGCGCTAACTCCCAATAGCCAGCGGGCAGAAGAAAAAACGTCTCAGATAATCACGTGTGTAGCGATAGCGGTGCGGAATGGGGTTACGCTTCGGCGGTCGGCATAGCGCCGGCTTTGGGGCCGGAGGCCGGCAATGGAGTGAAAATCGGGAAGGGCGGCACCTGATCAGACCTTCTTTAGCAGGGTGTTGAAAAACGTCGCGAGAAGCCTGCAACGCCGCAGGCGGGTTTCGCGGCAGTTTTTCAACGGCCTGTTAGCGGGCTTGGCGACATTCTCATCGAGTTTGTCCCGGCGCTGCCCGGGTACGGTAGACTTTGCGCCCACCGGGCAACGTGAGCGGAGGCGCGGCAGTCATGTTGATCTTTGAACGATCCCGGCCTGGGCGCGGGGCGCGGGCGCAGTGGCCGGACGATCCCGGCGAGCCGCTGGACCTGCCGGAGCGGTTCCGGCGCCGCGAGCCGCCACGGCTGCCGGAGGTCTCGGAGCTGCAGGTGGTGAGGCACTATACGCGTCTTTCGCAGAAGAACTTCTCCATCGACACGCATTTCTACCCGCTGGGCTCCTGCACCATGAAGTACAATCCGCGCGGGGCGCATGCGGTGGCGTCGTTGCCCGGCTTTCTGAACCGGCACCCGTTGGCCCCGGACGCCGTGGGGCAAGGGGTGCTCGCCTGCCTGTGGGAGCTGCAGGAGATGCTCGCGGCCATCGCCGGCATGCGGCGGGTGTCGCTGGCGCCGGCGGCGGGGGCGCAGGGCGAATACGCGGGCGTGGCCATGATCCGCGCTTATCATCGGGCGCGCGGGGATATCGAGCGCACGGAGATCCTGGTACCCGACGCGGCCCATGGCACCAACCCGGCCACGGCGGTCATGTGTGGCTACACGGTGCGGGAAATCCCCACCGACGCCGAGGGGGACGTGGACCTCCCGGCACTGCGCGAGGCTGTGGGGCCGCGCACGGCGGGGCTGATGCTCACCAACCCCTCCACCCTGGGCGTATTCGAGCGACGCATCACGGAAATCGCCGCCATCGTCCACGAGGCGGGCGGGCTTCTCTATTACGACGGGGCCAATCTCAACGCCATTCTCGGGCGGGTGCGCCCCGGGGACATGGGCTTCGACGTGATGCACATGAACCTGCACAAGACCTTCGCCACGCCGCACGGCGGTGGTGGGCCGGGCTGCGGGGCGGTGGCGGTGGCCGAGCGCCTGGCGCCTTACGTTCCGGTGCCGGTAGTGGCGCGAGACGAGTCCGGGCGTTTCCGGTTCCTCGCCGAGGAAGATCTGCCGCACACCATCGGCCGGCTGACCGCCTTTTCGGGCAACGTGGGGGTGGCGCTGCGCGCCTGGGCCTATCTGCGCATGGTCGGAGGCGAGGGTCTCACGCGCATCGCCGACCATGCGGTGTTGAACGCGAACTACCTCATGAAGCGGCTGGAAGCGGCGGGGTTCCAGACGGCCTTCCCCCATCGGCGGGCCACCCATGAGTTCATCGTCACGCTCAAGCGCGAGGCCAAGACGTTGGGTCTCACCGCCATGGACATGGCCAAGCGGTTGCTGGACTACGGTGTGCACGCACCCACCACCTATTTCCCGTTGCTCGTGCCGGAGTGTCTGCTCATCGAACCCACCGAGACCGAACCCAGGGAGGAGCTGGACCGTTTCGCCGAGGCCATGGCCGCCATCGTCGAGGAAGCGCGCACCGATCCGGAGCGGCCCAGGCGGGCCCCCTACACCCTACCCGCCCGCCGTTTCGACGAAGTGCGTGCGGCCCGCGAGCTGGATGTGGCCTGGCGCGATGACGCGGCCTGAACCCCGGGTCACCGACCTGGGCCGTCTGTTCCGGGCGGCTGGCCACTCGTGGCGGGGGCTGCGGACCGCGGTACGCTTCGAGGCCGCTTTCCGGCAGGAGCTGGTCCTGGCCGGCGTGGGGTTGCCGTTGGGTCTCTGGCTCGGTGAAGGCGGTGTGGAGAAGGCCCTGCTGACGGGCAGCCTGCTGTTGGTGTTGATCGTCGAGTTGCTCAACTCCGCCGTGGAGGCGGTGGTCGACCGCATCGGTCCCGAGCACCATCCCTTGTCGGGTCGGGCGAAGGACCTGGGGTCGGCCGCCGTGCTGCTCGCCTTGCTGTTGGCGGGTGGGGTCTGGGGGTTGGTGTTGGCGTGGTGAGTGTCCTGCGCGAATCCTCGGAAGGGGCGCTGCACTGTGCGTCACCCGGATCGATGCCAGGGCCGGCGGGGACGGGGTTCGTCCGGGCCGGGGATTCGTGTTCCGTTGGACTCCGGAAACCACGCCATTCATCCGGACCCCTTGCGCCCTGCATGGACAGGTTCCGCGGAAGATCTATATACCTAGGGGCATGGCGGCTCCGCACGGGTCCGGCCCCAGGGAGGGATCGATGGTGAGTATTTCAAGCAAGCCGGTCTTTGCACTCATCTGCCTGCTCGTCGCCTGCGTGTTCTCGCAGGCGGCGGCGGAGGAGGTTCGGCTACGACCGTTCGTCTACGCGGGAACGCAGACGGGGACGCTGGACGATGTGGTGACCGCGGTGCGGGATAAGCTCCGCAAAGGTGGTTTCACAGTGGTGGGGGGCTACGCCCCGGATGCCGACGGTCATGTGCTCGTGGTCACGAACCGGCGACTCAGAGCCCCCGTGCAGAAAACCCCCCGTGCCGCATACGGAGCCGTCGTACGGGTGGGGTTGTCCAAGGTGGATCAGGGGGTGCAGGTCGTATACACCAATCCGGTCTATTTCCAGCACGCCTATCGGATCGATGCCGATTTCTCGCCGGTGTTGGAGCGGCTCGGCCGGATCCTTGGGGCCGAGAAGACTTTCGGCTCGAAGGCCGGGCTCACGCCCCAACAGCTGCGGCGGTATCACTATGCCGTGGGCATGGAATATTTCGACGATCCCTATGAGCTCGGGGAATTTCCGAGCCACCAGGCCGCGCTTGCGGCGCTGGAGGCGGGCCTCCAGGCGCAGCGCTCTGGCGTGCGCAAGGTCTACCGCCTGGATCTGGGGCCGAACGTGACGCTTTACGGGGTCTCGCTCAGGGGAGGCGCCCCAAAGGAGCGCTACCGTGACGAGCGCTTCCACATGAAGGTCGTGGACACCGGGGATCTCAAGCGGATCGCCTACCTGCCTTACGAGATCCTGGTCGACGGCAATCGGGTCGAGGCGCTCCACATGCGTTTCCGCATGGCGGTCCATTTTCCCGACACCAACATGGTCGGACGTAACAGCTTCATGAAACTGCGCAAGGCGCCGCGCGCGGTGGGCACGGCATTGATGGAGG